>NZ_JBVVPV010000038.1:0-69999 GCF_055811735.1 Mesorhizobium sp. WSM4850
AAGATGCTGCATCTCAAGGGCATCTATGGCCGCGAAATGTTCGAGACCTGGTACAAGATGATCGCGCTGGTGCAGGGTCCGCTCGATGTCAGTGGGCTGATCACCCACCGCATCGGAGTGGACGACTTCCAGACCGGGTTCGATGCGATGAAGAGCGGCAATTCCGGCAAGGTGGTGATGGACTGGTGAGTGTTGGCCGGGTGCCGTTCCGGAAACGTTAGAGGGGTGGGCAGGATCGCTGCGTAGCAGTTTCATAGCTGCGTCGTTGATCTATCCAATGCCCCCTTAAGTGCCGCCATCCCTTCCGTGACCGCCGCTCGCTCGCTCGCGTTCAGCCTTCCCAGCAAGTCCCGCTCGAACGCTTTTGCCAACGGCACCATCTCGCGATAGGCGGCAAGGCCCGCGTTGGTCAGCGTCAGGTGCTCGACACGGCGGTCTTTTTCATCAGGTTTTCGCGTCAGCCAGCGGCGCCGTTCGAGCTCGGCGACGGCGCGCGAAACCTTGGTCTTGTGCATGGCCGACTGTTCGCCGAGCGCTGTTGCCGTCATCGTGCCGTGCTGGCCGAGACCGGCCAGCGTGCGCCATTCGGGCCGCGTCAGGCCGTGGCGGTCCTTGTAAACCCTGGAAAATTCGCGGCTGACAGCATCGGCAAGGCGATAGAGCCGGTAGGGCAGGAAGCTTTCAAGTTCGAGGGTGTCAGCCTCCATGGTCTGCTCCATCACGATTGATAGTTACATTTTCGATGGTTACAAATGAAACCAATTTGGTCAATCCAGGGAGGATGCCATGGCCTTTTCCTACATGCCGGGGTTCGGCAACGACTTCGAAACCGAGACTTTGCCCGGTTCGCTGCCGCAAGGGCGGAATTCGCCGCAGCGGCCGGCCTACGGCCTTTATGCCGAGCAGCTTTCGGGCTCGCCCTTCACCGCGCCACGCGGCACCAATGAGCGCTCCTGGCTTTATCGCATCAGGCCGAGCGTCCGGCACACCGGCCGCTTCAAGGTGGCGGATTATCCGCTGTGGAAAAGCGCGCCGAATGTCGGCGATCACGAACTGGCGCTTGGCCAGTACCGCTGGAACCCGGTGCCGATGCCGAAGGAACCCACCGACTTCATTGCCGGCATGCGCTCGATCACCACCGCCGGCGACGTGCTCGGCCAGACCGGCATGGCCGCCCATGTCTATGTCGCCAACCGATCGATGGCCGACGACCATTTCTTCAACGCCGACGGCGAGTTGCTTATCGTGCCGCAAGTGGGCGCGCTGCGCTTCGTCACCGAGATGGGCGTCATCGAATTGCGACCGGGCGAGATCGCCGTGCTGCCGCGCGGCCTCGTGTTCAAGGTCGAACTGGTCGATGAAACAGTGCGCGGCTATGTCTGCGAGAACTACGGCGCCAAGCTGACGCTGCCGGATCGTGGCCCGATCGGCGCCAATTGCCTGGCCAATCCGCGCGATTTCAAGACACCTTGCGCCTGGTTCGAGGACAAGGAGACGCCGTGCCGGCTGATCGTGAAATGGTGCGGCCAGTTTCATGTCACCGAACTCGATCATTCGCCGCTGGATGTGGTGGCGTGGCACGGCAACTACTCGCCCTACAAATATGATCTTGCAACGTTTTCGCCGGTCGGCGCCATCCTGTTCGACCATCCCGATCCGTCGATCTTCACGGTGCTGACCGCGCCGAGCGGCGAAGAGGGCACCGCCAACATCGACTTCGTCATCTTCCCGCCGCGCTGGCTGGTGGCCGAAAACACGTTTCGCCCGCCCTGGTATCACCGCAACATCATGAGCGAGTTCATGGGCCTGATCCACGGCCAGTACGACGCCAAGGAAGAGGGTTTCGTTCCCGGTGGCATCAGCCTGCACAATCTGATGCTGGCCCACGGGCCTGACGCAACAGGTTTTGAAAAAGCCTTCCACGCGGATCTGAAACCGGTCAAGCTCGACAACACCATGGCCTTCATGTTCGAGACGCGATTCCCACAGATGCTGACCCGCTACGCCGCCGAGGTTGAAACCCGGCAGGACAATTACATCGACTGCTGGGCCGATCTGAAGAAGCGCTTCAACGGCACGCCCGAGGGCGACTGGTCTTGAGCGCTGATCCAATGCGGGATCGGCTGGTGCTGCTGGGCTCGAAGGGCGGCCCGGCGCTCCGGCCGGGCGGTCGGTGGCCGAGTTCGTCGCTGCTGATATTCGGCGGACGTACCATCGTCGTGGATTGCGGGCTTGGCGTGACGCACGGGCTGGCCGAGACCGGCATCAGCCTGAAGTCGCTCGACCTGGTCTTCATCACGCATCTGCATTCCGACCATGTGCTGGAACTCGGTCCGCTGATCCACACCGCCTGGACGGCGGGTCTGGCGACACCGGTCACCGTGTTCGGCCCGCCCGGCACCGGCCATTACTGGCAGCGCTTTTGCCAGGCGATGGAATTCGACATCGAGATACGCATAGTCGACGAAGGCCGGCTTGATATCGCAGATTTGGTTTCGATCATCGAGTTCGGCGAAGGCCGGGTGATGGAGGAGCGCGGCCTGAAGGTTTTGGCGCTGCGCGTCGGCCATCCGCCGGTGAACGACTGCTTTGCGCTGCGCTTCGAGCATGCCGGACAGAGCGTGGTGTTTTCCGCCGATACGGCGTTCTTTCCGCCATTGGCGGATTTCGCCAAAGGCGCCGACATTCTCGTCCATGAAGCCATGCTGGAAGACGGCATCGAGCGGCTCGTCGCGAAAACCGGCAATGGCGCGCGGCTGAGGGAGCATCTGCTCGCCAGCCATAGTTTTGCTGAGGAGGCGGGGCGCATCGCCAGTGACGCAGGAGCCAAAAGACTGGTGCTCAACCACCTCATCCCGGCCGATGATCCCGAGATCGGCGAGGCCGACTGGATCGCCGCCGTCAGGAAAACATGGGCCGGAGACTTGACGATTGCCCACGACGGCCTTGTTGTGGGACTGGAGCATGATCCCGAACCGAAGGACCGCGTTAGCGAAAAGTGAGAACCGGTTTTCGGAAGAGATCATAAGAACAAAATTCAAAGCGGCACCAAAGCCGCATCAGGAGAGGAAACCGCATGAAGCTTGCCACATTGAAGGACGGGACGCGCGACGGAAAGCTGGTCGTCGTCTCGCGCGACCTGACGCGGTTCACCGATGCCTCGTTTCTGGTGCCGACGTTGCAGTCGGCGCTCGACGACTGGAACCGGATCGCGCCGCATCTGGCGACAATAGCGGAATCGCTGGAGAACAATGCGGTGCCGTCAGCGCGCTTTCACGAGCATGATGCCCATTCGCCGTTGCCGCGCGCCTACCAGTGGGCCGATGGCTCTGCCTATGTGAATCATGTCGAACTGGTGCGGAAGGCGCGCGGCGCCGAGATGCCGGCAAGCTTCTGGACCGATCCGCTGATCTACCAGGGTGGTTCGGACAGTTTCATCGCGCCGCGTGATCCGATCCGCACGGTCGACGAGGCTCTTGGCGTTGACATGGAAGGGGAAGTCGCTGTCGTCGTCGACGATGTGCCGATAGGCGCAAGCCTCGATGCGGCAAGAGCCGCGATCCGGCTGGTCATGCTGGTCAATGACGTCACGCTGCGCTCCCTCACCGCGCCAGAGCTTGCCAAGGGCTTCGGCTTCTTCCAATCAAAGCCGTCCTCGGCGTTTTCGCCCGTCGCGGTGACGCCGGACGAACTTGGCGAGGCCTGGGATGGCGGCAAGGTCAACCTGCCGCTGCTGGTCGATCTCAACGGCAAGCCGTTCGGCCGCGCCAACGCCGGCGTGGACATGACCTTCGATTTTCCGGCGCTGATTGTGCATGCCGCGAAAACCCGGCCGCTGGCCGCCGGCACCATCATCGGTTCGGGCACGGTCTCCAACAAGCTCGACGGCGGCCCTGGCAAGCCTGTCGCGGCGGGCGGCGCCGGCTATTCCTGCATTGCCGAGTTGCGCATGATCGAGACGATAGAGGCCGGGGAACCAACGACCCCGTTCCTGCGCCTTGGCGATACGGTACGCATAGAGATGAAGGACAGGATCGGACATTCGATTTTTGGTGCGATCGAGCAGAAGGTCGAGAAATACATCAGGTAAGATTGCACTGGGAGGACGTCTGAAACGATGAACCTGCTGGACCATTTCAGCCGCATGGCGCGCAACAATCTCTGGTCGAACGACCGGCTGTATAGCGCTGTGCTGCAGCTTGAGCCCGGCGAATTCGAAGCCGAGCGAACCAGCTTCTTTCCGTCGATCATGGCAACGCTCAACCACATCCTGGCGGTCGATCATCTCTATCTCGATTTTCTCGAAGAGGGCGACGTTGGCGCCGCGGCCCATGACGATTTCGTGCCGTTCGATGAACCACAAGCGCTGTTTGACGCCCAGGGCGCATCCGACCGGCGACTGATCGCCTTTTGCGATCATTTGTCGGCGGCCGATCTCGACCGCCGTGTCATCACCGACCGGCGCGAGGACGGAAAAACGGAGCGCATCAGCGATCTGCTCGCCCACCTCTTCATCCACGACATCCATCATCGCGGCCAGGTGCACGCCATGCTGTCCGGCACCTCGGTAAAGCCGCCGCAGCTCGACGAATTCTTCCTCGACTATGATCTGAAGCTGAGGAGAGCGGAGCTCGAGCGGTTGGCGATTGATGGCGGCAATTAATTGTAGTTACGAAAATTCTTGACTTAATTATTGTAGGTACATAAATTTCGGATGAAGATCGTCTGGAAACGGTTGGCCAACATCGAGAAACACGGGTTGGATTTTGCCGCGCTGGATGACGAATTTTCCTTACGTCAACGATCTGGGCGGCCAAAGCTGGTCGTCTCATGGCAATTGGTCGGATGATTGACGGCGTCGTTGCCGTGATCTTTGTCCGGCTCGGCTCCGAGGGCATCTCAATCATTTCGATGCGCCCGGCCAACCCGGCTGAAGGAAGGTTGTACAATGACAAAACCTAAGCTGCAGACAAAATTCGAACCGGGGCGCGGCTACAGCAAGGAAGATTGGGATGCCGTTTCGGACAATCCGGAATGGACAGAGGAGGATTTTCGAAACGCTCGTCCCTTCGCTGAAGTATTTCCGGACCTCGCCGAAAGCATTCGCCGTTCGCGCGGGCGGCCGGCGCTCGACAATCCCAAGAAACAGGTGACGCTGCGCCTCGACAGCGATGTGGTCGCTCGCTTTCGCGCCGGCGGTCCCGGCTGGCAGAGCCGCATCAACGACATTCTGCGCAAGGCCGCCGGCTTGGCCAAATAGGCGTCGCCTACTCCGCCGCCTGCACCTTCAACACCCCGCGCTTGATCTGGTCCTGCTCGATCGATTCGAACAGCGCACGGAAATTGCCCTCGCCAAAACCCTCGTCGCCCTTCCTCTGGATGAATTCGAAGAAGATCGGCCCGATTACGGTTTTCGAGAAGATCTGCAGCAGGATCTTGGTCGTGCCGCCGTCAACCACGCCTTCGCCGTCGATCAGGATGCCGTGCTTTTTCATCCGCTCGATCGGCTCATCATGGCCGTGCACGCGGGCATGAGACATCTCGTAATAGGTTTCCGGCGGACCGGGCATGAACTTCAGCCCGTTGGCTGCCAGCCTGTCGGTGGCGCCGTAGATCTCGTCCGTGCCGACAGCGATGTGCTGGATGCCTTCGCCATTATACTTCTTCAGATATTCGGCTATCTGGCTGGTGTCGTCCTTGGACTCGTTGAGCGGGATGCGGATCTTGCCGCAGGGCGAGGTGATCGCGCGGCTGACCAGGCCGGTGATCTTGCCGTCGATGTCGAAGAAATGGATCTGCTTGAAGCCGAACAGGTCACGATAGAAATCCCACCATTTGTCCATATTGCCGCGATAGACATTGTGGGTGAGGTGGTCGAGATAATAGAAGCCGACGCCTTCCGGCTTCGGGTCGGGCTCGCCCAGCCAGTCGAATTCGGCTTCGTAGGCCGAGCCTTTGTCGCCGTAGACCTCGATGAAATAAAGCAGCGAGCCGCCAATGCCTGATATCGCCGGCACATCGAGCGCCTTGTCGGCGCCTTCATAGGGTGTGGCGCCTTTGGCGACAGCATGGTCGAACGCGTGCTTGGCATCGACCACCCGCCAGGCCATCGAGGAAGCGCAGGGGCCGTGCTTGTCGACGAATTTCATCGCATGCGAGCCGGGTTCGGCATTGACGACATAGTTGATGTCGCCCTGCCGCCAGACGGTGATGTTCTTGGTGCGGTGCTTGGCTACCGGTACATAGCCCATGCGGGTAAAAAGCTCGGCGAGCTTTTCCGGTTCGGGATGCGCGAACTCGACGAATTCGAAGCCGTCGGTGCCGGCGGGATTGGCCTTGCTGATCGTTGCGGGCGGTGCATCGTGCGGGAAGGGACCCATGGTGTTGTCCTCCTAAGCTGCTTGGCCGCAAAGGGCCATTTTGACGCTACTATAGCGCGGAGCAGGCGCATGGTGCTTGCATTCAAACGCTTTAAACGAATAAATCATGCGGGAATTGTGCATGGTGGATGAAAAAATCATGGATGAGGCGCGCATAGACCAGTTTGACCGCAAGATAATGGCTCTCTTGCAGGGCGACGCACGGCTGACCAACAACGATTTGGCGGAACGGGTGAACCTGTCGGCGTCGCAATGTTCGCGCCGCCGCCAGAGGCTGGAGGAGGACGGCTATATCAGGGGCTATCGCGCGGTGCTCGACCGCGACAAGCTCGGCTTCTCACTGGTCAACGTCATCTCGGTGACGCTCGCCACCCACAACCGTGACAATGCGCGGCGCTTCGGCGAGTTGGTGGCGCGGTTGCCGCAGGTGCAGGAGGCGCACGCGCTGACCGGCGAGATGGATTACATCCTGAAAGTGGTGACGCCCGACCTGAAATCGCTGTCGGAATTCGTCAACGGCGTGCTCCTGCCGCACGAATCCGTGCAGCATGTGAAGACGGCGATCGTGCTGGAAACGCTGAAGGAAACCGGCGCGCTGCCGATTTAGCCCTTCGACTGCTGGATCAGCCCAAAAAGGTTGGTGCAGCGTGCGCCGGAACGGCAATAGGCGAACACCGGGCCTTCGAGCTCATCGAGCGCCTCAGCCTGGTCCTCGACATTTTGGGCGGTGATCTGGCCGCTGACGACCGGGATGTAGCGAAAGGTAAGCCCGGCGGCTTCGACTGCCGCTTTGACGGTGTCCGCCGAAGGCTGGCCGGGCTGCTCGTCATCAGGCCGGTTGCAGATGACGCTCTTGAAGCCGGCGGCCTTGATGGCGGCGACTTCTTCGGGCTGGATCTGGCCGGAGACCGAATAGTCCTCGGTGATCTGACGATATTCCATATTTCCTCGCAAAACTGGTTTGGCCGCAGTCTTTAAGACTCCCCGACGAGATCGGCAATCCGCGCAGAATGAAATCCCACTGCGCAGATAGTTATTTTCGACGGAGAATCCAACAGAGCCGGCGCGGCCCGGCTGGCCAGGAAGGCATCAGCTTCCGAGGATCGCGCCTTTGATCTGGGCGATGTTGTTGTGCATCAGGTCGATATAGGTCGATGCCGGGCCGTCGGGTTGCGACAGCGCATCCGAATAAAGCGTGCCGCCAACCTTGGTGCCGGTCTCGCTGGCGATCTGCTCGATCAGCCGCGCGTTGGTGATGTTCTCGATGAAGACCGCCGCCGCCTTGTCCTGCTTCACCTGGCTGACCAGCTTGGCGACGTCGGCAGCGGACGGCTCCGACTCGGTCGACACCCCTTCGGGCGCCAGGAAGGTGAGGCCATAGGCCTTCTCGAAATAGCCGAAGGCGTCATGCGAGGTGATGACGACGCGCTTCTCTTCCGGGATCGACTGGATCGCCGCCTGCACTTCGCCCTCAAGCACGTCGAGTTTCTCGGTATAGGCGGCGGCATTGGCCTTGTAGCTGTCGCAACCCCCAGCGTCGGCGGTGCAGAAGGCATCGGCGATGTTCTTCACATAGATCTTGGCGTTGGCGATCGACTGGAAGGCATGCGGATCGGTCTCGCCATTAGTATGGGCGCCTTCAGCGGCGTCGGCATCGGCGAATTCGGGTTTGAAGTTGATCGGCGTGACGCCCCTGGTCAAAACGGCGATCGTCGCCTTGGAGGCACTGGCGTCGACCAGGCGCTGCAAAAAGCCTTCGAAATGCAGGCCGTTGACCAGCACCACATCCGCACCCGCCATCGCCACCGCGTCAGCCGGGCTCGGCTCGTAGACATGGGCATCGCCATCCGGCCCGACGATGGTGGTCAGATTGATCCGGTCGCCGCCGACATTTTTGGCGAAATCGGCAATGATCGTGAAGCTGGCGACCACTTTCAACGGCTCCGCGAGGGCCGACGACGCGCCAAAGGCTGACAATGTCATAACGCCCACTGCCAGGGCGGCGCGGATCGATTTCAGCATGGACAGCACTCCTTTGGGATCAGGCGGTTCTGTGGCGGTGATGGATAATGCGGGCGCGCAGGATGCCGCGCGTGCCGAACAGGATCGAGGCAAAATAGACAACGCCGGCCGACAGGATGATGGCCGGGCCGGAAGGCAGCGACACGTGGTAGGACAAAAGCAGCCCGGCGACGCAAGAGGCAAAGCCGATCAGCACCGCCAGCACGCACATCGGCTCGACGCGCATGGTCCAGAAGCGGGCGGCAGCCGCAGGCAGCATCATCAGCCCGACCGATAGCAGCGTGCCGAGCGCCTGGAAGCCGCCGACCAGGTTGAGCACAACGAGGCCGAGGAAGATGAAATGCACCGGGCTGCCCAGCCGGCTGACCGAACGCAGGAACAGCGGGTCGAGACATTCGGCGACGAGCGCCCGCCAGAAGATGGCGAGGCTGACCAGCGTGACCAGCACGATGCCGCCGATCAGTGTCAGCGCTTCATTGTTGAGCGCAAGCACGGTGCCGAACAGCACATGCATGAGATCGACGCTGGAGCCGCGGATCGACACCATCAGCACGCCGATCGCCAGCGAAATCAGGTAGAAGGCCGCCATCGAAGCGTCCTCGCGCTGGATGGTGAAGCGCGAGACGGCGCCGGCGCCGAGCGCGACGATGATGCCGGCAATCAGCCCGCCGATGGTCATCGGCAGGATTTCCAGCCCATAAAACAGGAAACCGGCGGCAGCACCCGGCAGGATGGCGTGGGCCATGGCGTCGCCGGAAAGGCTCATGCGCCGCAACATCAGGAACACGCCGACCGGGCAGGCGCCGAGCGACAGCATCAGCGAGCCGGCAAGCGCCCGCTGCATGAAGGCGAATTCGGCGAACGGAGCAACGAGAAGACCGTAGAGCGTGTCCATCATGCTGCCCGCGGCCCGGAGCCGTGATGATGGTCGTGCGCATGGTTGTGCCCAGGGTCGTGCCCGGGGCCGTGACCGTGATCACCGTGTTTGTCCGGCTCGCACCAG
This sequence comes from Mesorhizobium sp. WSM4850, assembly GCF_055811735.1. Lineage (NCBI taxonomy): Bacteria > Pseudomonadati > Pseudomonadota > Alphaproteobacteria > Hyphomicrobiales > Phyllobacteriaceae > Mesorhizobium > Mesorhizobium sp. WSM4850. The sequence continues at coordinate 9,406 of NZ_JBVVPV010000038.1, forward strand.
GGCGCGTTCTCCTCCCAGGCTTCGTGGAAGCGGCGCGCGCGCAACAGGTTTTCCGGCCGCAGTGTTTCCCTGGTTTCGCCCCAGGCGATTGGCTGGCGCGCCAGCAGCAGCGTCTCGGGGAAGTTCTGGCGCACCAGTTCCAGATCGTGGACGACAACCAGGATCGTGCGTTCCTCGCCATGCCAGCGCTTGATTAGTGCGATCAGGTCGCCGACGGTCTTGGTATCGACGGCGTTGAACGGTTCGTCGAGCAGAATGAGATCGGCGTCCTGCAGCAGCACGCGAGCGAACAGCGTGCGCTGCAGCTGGCCGCCCGACAGCGTGTCGATCGGGCGCTTCTCGAAGCCGCCGAGGCCGACGGCCATCAGCGCCTGGCTGACCGATTCGCGATCTTCCCTGGTGTAGCGGCCGAGCAGCCCGCGCCGTGGCCACAGGCCGAGCGAAACCAGATCAACGACCCGGGCGGGAAAGGAGCGGTCGAGTTCCGACTGTTGCGGCAGATAGGCGGCGCGCACGCCGGGCGCCCGGACAACCGTGCCGGCCATCGGCTTCAACACGCCGACGATACCCTTCATCAGGGTCGACTTGCCCGATCCATTGGCGCCGACGACTGCTGTCAGCGACCCGCGGCGGATTGTGCCATCGAGATGATGGATCGCCGGATGGCTGTTGTAGCCCAGCGTCAGGTCGCGGAATGTCAGGCAGGTTTTGGTCATGTGACGATCCGTGGGACACCACTAGTACGGCAGCGGGGTGGATATGTGATGTTATTACATTAGTCAACAAGTCAATCCGGCGGAATTGCGGCGACCGGAGCAATTTGCGTGTGCCTATTTTCGCCCCACGCCTGCTGGCTCAAGAGGATTCGCTCATGCAACCTTGCCGCCAGCGAACCGCGACTCTAAAGAGGCGCGACCCACAAAGGAAGGAAACGTCCAATGAGCATTCGTCGCATCGATGTTGGCCCACGCATGAGCCAGATCGTCATCCATGGCAACACCGTCTATCTGGCTGGTCAGGTCGGCGAACCAGGCGGAAACGTCGGCACCCAGACCAGGGACATCCTGGCGGCCATCGACGAATTGCTGGCCAAGGCCGGCACCGACAAGACCAAGATCCTGCAGGCGATCATCTGGCTGGCCGATATGAGCACCTTTGCCGAGATGAACGCGGCATGGGACAAGTGGGTGCCACAGGGCCATACCCCGGCCCGCGCCACCGGCGAGGCCAAGCTTGCCGGGCCGGAATACCTGGTCGAGATCATCGTTACCGCCGCCATTTGAGATGCGGCTCTTTACCCTCCCCCTCGAGGGCCCTCGAGGGGAGGGTTACCCCTGCGACGGTGTGAACCGCGCGACCAGCGTGTGGCTGTCGGCCGCATAGGTGAAACGGACATGGGTGACCGGGTGCTCGGCGCTCCATGTCCGTCGCTCGACCACCAGGCAGGGGGCGCCGGACTCGATTTCGAGTGCGGTCGCAATGTGTCTGTCGGCGGCGACGGCGCGGATGCGGTGCTCGGCGGCACTCCATGGCACGCGGGCGATCAGCCACGGCCCAGGCGCGACGGCAAAAAATTCCTCGTTGGCGGCCTCGGCCACAGCGGCCAGGTTGATCAGCCGCTGTTCGTGGGCGAACGGCCGCTTGCCGGCGAAATGCCGGCATTCCAGCGCCAGCACCGGCCCGTTGCAGTCGAGTTCCAGCAAGGCGCGATCCTCGGCGCTGCTGCGTCTTTTATGTCGTGCCACACGCTCGTAGCGATAGGGCAGGCCGAGCGCCTCGACCTCGATCCTGATGTCATGGATTTCCAACACCGCAGCTTGCGACTGCGGCCGCTGGACAAAGCTGCCAGAGCGGCGGCGGCGCTCTATCAGCCCCGCCTTGGCAAGCTGCGACAGCGCCTTGTTCACCGTCATGCGCGAACATTTGTACTCGGCCGTCAGCTCGTGCTCGAACGGGATGCGGTGGCCGGGCGCCCAGGCGCCGGACAGGATTCGTTCGCTGATGTCGGACAGGATGCGTTGATGCAGCGAGAGGGGCTCGCCGCCGTCCGCATCCATTGTCTGGATCATGCTCATGCCGAAAGCGCCGTCATCACCTTGCGAAAACGCTCGGCAATAAAATCGCGCCTTGCGTGCCTGCCACTGCTGACCAGTTTCTTGCCATGCACCCAGACACAATCGACCTTGGAACCGTTGGCGAAGATCCAGGTGTCGAGCACTGCATCGCCCGTCTTGCCGGCAAGCGACGGGTGCTTGCCATCGAGCGAGATGAAATCGGCTGGGGCGCCAGCGGCGATCCGCGAGGGACTTGCGCCGAGCGCTGCGCTGCCGCCGTCGAGCGCGGCATCGAACAGTGCGCGCCCGGTCGAACCGCCGGCGACCGCCAGCAGGTTGCGGGCACGGTGGGCGAGGCGCTGCGAATATTCGAGCTGCCGCAATTCGTCCGGCAGGCCGATCAGCACGTTGGAGTCGGAGCCGACGCCGAAGCGGCCGTCATGCTGTTTGAACAAAGGTGCTGCAAAGGTGCCGTCGCCGAGATTGGCCTCGGTGATCGGGCAGAGGCCGGCGATTGCTCCGCTTTTCGCCATGGCCGCCGTCTCGGTCTCGGTCATGTGGGTGGCGTGGATCAGGCACCAGCGACTGTCGACCCTGGCATTGGCGAGCAGCCATTCGACCGGCCGCGCCCCGGACCAGGCAAGGCAGTCCTCCACCTCCTTCACTTGCTCGGCGATGTGGATGTGGATCGGTCCGCCGGGTGCCATTGTCGCGATGCTTTCCAACTGCTCCGGTGTCACGGCGCGCAGACTGTGCGGGGCGATGCCGACGACCGCGTGATTCAAGGTGCGAACGGTTTCGTGACATTTCTCAACAAGCCGCGAGAACCGATTCATATCGTTGATGAATCGCCGCTGGCCTTCATTCGGCGCTGCGCCGCCGAAAGAGGAATGTGCATAGAAGACCGGCAGCAGCGTCAGCCCGATGCCGGTGTCGGCAGCCGCGGCGGTGATGCGGTCGGCCATTTCGGCGACGTTGGCGTAGGGCTGGCCGTCGCGGTCGTGATGCAGATAGTGAAACTCGCCGACGCGTGAGAACCCAGCCTCCAGCATCTCGACATAGAGCTGCGCGGCGACCGCCTCGACCTGATCCGGCGTCATCGACAGCGCGAAGCGATACATCACCTCGCGCCAGCTCCAGAAACTGTCGGCTGAAGTGCCGCGCAACTCGGCTAGACCGGCCATGCCGCGCTGGAAGGCGTGGCTGTGCAGGTTCGGCATGCCTGGCAGCAGAATGGCATGGCGTTCGTCACCGGGCTGGGATGCGGTGTTCGGCTCGACCGTGGTGATGTGGCCATCACTGAGGACAATCCGGGCATTGGAATGCCAGCCGTCGGGCAGAAGCGCCTGTTCCGCAAAGATCGCCGTCACGTTTTTCTCTCCGATTCCCAGTGTCCCGTGCAATGATACCACTTGCAGTGCGTTTCAATATGTATATACATAACCACCGCCGATTGAAACGGAAAAGATGATGGCTGGAGAGAGCAAAAGCCGGGCAGGGGAGATCCGCCTCTGGCGCAATGCGCGACTGGCGACCATGGCCGACAGCGCCGCCGGACTGGGTATCGTCGAAGACGGCGCGATCGTCGCGCGCGATGGTCTGATCGTCTATGCCGGCCAGGAAGCCGACATGCCGGCAGCGTTCAGCCAGAACGCCGAGATTGTCGATTGCGAAGGCCGCTGGATCACACCCGGCCTGATCGACTGCCATACTCATCTGATCCACGCCGGCAATCGCGCCAACGAATTCGAGATGCGGCTGGCCGGCGCCACCTATGAAGAGGTCACCAGGGCCGGCGGCGGGATCGTCTCGTCGGTCAAGGCGCTGCGCGCTGCCAGCCAGCAGGAATTGGTTGCGCAGTCGCTGCCGCGCCTCAACGCGCTGATCGCTGAAGGCCTCACCACCATCGAGGTCAAGTCGGGCTACGGGCTCGATCTCGAAAACGAGAAGAAATCGCTGCGCGCCGCGCGGCTCTTGGGCGAAAACCGTCCAGTAACGGTAACAACGAGCTTCCTCGGCGCGCATGCCCTGCCGCCTGAAGCGAAAGGCGGCAAGGACGCGTTTATCGATCTGGTCGCAAACGAGATTTTGCCGGCCGTCACCGCCGAGGGCCTGGCCGACGCGGTCGATGGTTTTTGCGAGGGCCTCGCCTTTTCGCCCGAGCAGATTTCTCGCGTGTTCGACGCGGCGAAAGCAGCAGGCCTGCCGGTAAAACTCCACGCCGACCAATTGTCCAACCTGCACGGCGCGGAACTTGCGGCGCGCTATGGCGCCCTGTCGGCCGACCATCTCGAATACACTGACGAGGCAGGTGCGGCGGCGATGGCGAGGGCCGGGACCGTGGCGACGATCCTGCCCGGCGCCTACTATTTCATCCGTGAGACCAAGAAGCCGCCGATCGGCCTGTTTCGCCAGCATGGCGTCAAAATGGCGGTCGCCACCGACTGCAATCCCGGCACCTCGCCGCTGACCTCGCTGCTGCTGACCATGAACATGGCGGCGACTTTGTTTGGTCTGACTGTTGACGAATGCCTTGCCGGTGTCACCCGCGAGGCCGCCCGTGCGCTCGGACTGCTCGGACGAACCGGCACGCTGGAGGCTGGGAAATCGGCCGACCTGGCGATCTGGGACATCGAGCGCCCGGCCGAGCTCGTCTACCGCATGGGCTTCAACCCGCTGCATGCCCGCATCTGGAGGGGACAATGAGTGAACTCAGACTCAAGCCGGGCAACACGACGCTGGCCGACTGGCGCGAAATCTATCGTGGCGCCATGCCGAAGCTGGACGCGGCCTGCTGGCCAAAGATCAAGGCCAGCGCCGAGGCCGTTGCCCGCATCGTCGCCAAGGGTGAGCCGGTCTATGGCATCAACACCGGTTTCGGCAAATTGGCCAGCGTCCGTATCCCCGCCGCCGATCTCGAGACGCTGCAACGCAACATCGTGCTGTCGCATGCCGCCGGCGTCGGCGAACCGATGCCGGTCGCTGTTTGCCGGCTGATGATGGCACTGAAGCTGGCCAGCTTGGCGCAGGGCGCGTCCGGCGTGCGGCCGCAGACCATTGAGCTGCTCGAAGCGATGCTCGCCAACGACGTCATTCCGGTGGTGCCGGCGCAAGGCTCGGTCGGCGCATCCGGCGACCTTGCGCCACTGTCGCACATGACAGCGGTGATGATCGGCGTCGGCGAATGTTTTACCCCGCATGGCCGGTTCCCGGCCAAGGTCGCCTTTGTCTCGCACGGGCTGGAGCCGGTCACGCTTGGCGCCAAGGAAGGGTTGGCGCTGCTCAACGGCACGCAGTTCTCGACCGCCTATGCGTTGGCCGCCTTGTTCGACGCCGAAGTGCTCTACCAGTCGGCGCTGGTCGCCGGTGCGCTCTCGACCGATGCCGCCAAGGGTTCCGACGCCCCCTTCGATCCGCGCATCCACCTGCTCAGGAGGCATCCTGGCCAGATCGAGACGGCAGAGACGCTGCGCAACCTGATGGCCGGCAGTGCCATCCGTGAATCGCACCGGGTCGGAGACGAACGCGTGCAGGACCCGTACTGCTTGCGCTGCCAGCCGCAGGTGATGGGTGCAGCGCTCAGCGTGCTGCGCCAAGCCGCCGGCACGCTGGGCACCGAGGCCAACGGCGTCACCGACAATCCGCTAATCTTCGCCGAGGACGACTCAGCACTTTCCGGCGGCAATTTCCACGCCGAGCCGGTCGCCTTCGCCGCCGACATGATCGCGCTCGCCGTCTGCGAGATCGGCTCGCTGTCGGAACGGCGCATCGCCATGCTGGTCGATCCGGCGCTGTCGGGCATGCCGGCCTTCCTGACCCCGAAGCCAGGCTTGAATTCCGGCTTCATGATCCCGCAAGTGACGGCGGCGGCACTCGTCTCGGAAAACAAGCAAAAGGCCTATCCGGCCAGTGTCGATTCGATCCCGACCTCGGCCAATCAGGAAGACCACGTCTCGATGGCGGCACATGGCGCGCGCCGGCTGATCGGCATGATCGAGAATGCGACGGCCGTCATCGGTATCGAATTGCTGGCCGCCACGCAGGGCTGCGATTTCCATGCGCCGCTGGCATCGAGTGCGCCGCTCGAAGCGGTACGCAGGCTGGTCAGGGCCGAAGTGCCGCATCTCGACAATGACCGGCATTTCCACCCCGACATGGAAAAGGCCATCGCCATGGTGCGCAGCGGCGCTGCCGTGAAGGCAGCGGGCGCGGTGGCGCTGCCGGGAATCGCGTCGTGAGGATGTGCGCCTCTATAGGTCGCCGCAAAGCGCCAGCGCAGGGAGACCATTCATGAACGTGCCCTCCTGGCTCACTGTAAAGCGCGGCACCGCCCCCCTGCTGGTCTCGATCCCGCACACCGGCATCGATCTCGCCGGCCTTGAGAGCCGGCTGGTGTCGCCTTGGCTCGGCCGCCGCGACGCCGACTGGTGGATCGACAAGCTGTATGACTTTGCCGAAGACCTCGGCGCGACGGTGGTGCATACCGCGATCTCGCGCACCGTCATCGACGTCAATCGCGATCCCTCCGGCGTCTCGCTCTATCCCGGCCAGGCAACCACCGGCCTGTGCCCGACCGAGACCTTCGACGGCGATCCGCTCTATCGTGTCGGGGAAGAACCTGATGCCTCGGAGGTCGACGAGCGCCGCGAAAAGTACTTTGTGCCTTACCATGCCGCCATGCAGGCCGAGATCGACAGGCTGCGCGCCGTGCACCGGAAGATCGTCCTCTATGACTGCCATTCGATCCGCTCGATGCTGCCGCGGCTGTTCGAAGGCACTCTGCCGGTGTTCAACCTCGGCACCAATGACGGCAAAAGCGCCGACCCGGGCTTGCAGGCAATGGTCGGCCAGATCCTCGCCGAGACCGGCGAGAGTTTTGTCGTCAACGGCCGCTTCAAAGGCGGCTGGATCACGCGCCATTTCGGCCAGCCGCAAAACGGCGTTCATGCGCTGCAGATGGAACTGTCCAACCGCGGCTATATGCGCGAGCCCGAGGGCAAAGGTACGCCCGACAATTGGCCGGTGCCTTACGACCCGGCATTCGCCGCGCCGATCCGCGCCACGCTGAAGCGGATCCTGGAAAGAGCGATTGCCTGGGCCGGGCGCTGACGCATCGTCGCGCAGCTCATTCGAAAGGAAAAGTGACGCCATGACCGATCCTCGCCACAACATCCGCGAAGTCCGCAGCCCGCGCGGCAGCGAGCTCAACGCCCGCACATGGCTGACTGAAGCGCCGTTGCGCATGCTGATGAACAATCTCGATCCCGACGTCGCCGAAAACCCCAACGAACTGGTCGTCTATGGCGGCATCGGCCGCGCGGCGCGCACCTGGAACGACTTTGATCGCATCGTCGCCTCTCTGAAGACGCTTGGAGACGACGAGACGCTGCTGGTGCAGTCGGGCAAGCCGGTCGGCGTGTTTCGTACCCACACCGATGCGCCGCGCGTGCTGATCGCCAATTCCAACCTCGTGCCGCACTGGGCGACATGGGAGAAATTCAACGAGCTCGATAAGAAGGGCCTGATGATGTACGGCCAGATGACGGCCGGCTCGTGGATCTACATCGGCACCCAAGGCATCGTGCAGGGCACCTACGAGACCTTCGTCGAGGCTGGCCGCCAGCATTACGACGGCAACCTCAGGGGCAAATGGATCTTGACCGGCGGCCTCGGCGGCATGGGCGGCGCCCAGCCGCTGGCCGCGGTCATGGCCGGCGCCTGCTGCCTGGCGGTCGAATGCGATCCCGACCGCATCGATTTCAGGCTGCGCACCCGCTATGTCGACGAACGCGCCGACACGCTCGACGAGGCGCTGGAAAGGATCGAGCGCTGGACCAGGGCCGGCGAGGCGAAATCGGTCGGCCTCGTCGGCAACACCGCAGACATCGTGCCGGAACTGGTGCGGCGTGGCGTGCGCCCCGACCTGGTCACCGACCAGACGTCGGCGCATGATCCGCTCAACGGCTATCTCCCCAAGGGCTGGTCGCTCGCCGAATGGCGCGAGAAGCGCACCAGCGACCCGAAGGCGGTCGAAAAGGCGGCGCGCGCGTCGATGCGCGAACATGTCGAGGCGATGGTGGCGTTCTGGAACGCCGGCGTGCCGACGCTCGACTATGGCAACAACATCCGTCAGGTGGCGAAGGAGGAAGGGCTCGACAATGCCTTTGCCTTCCCGGGTTTCGTGCCGGCCTATATCCGGCCACTGTTTTGTCGCGGGATCGGTCCGTTTCGCTGGGCAGCCCTCTCCGGCGATCCCAAGGACATCTACAAGACCGACGCCAAGGTGCGTGAGCTGACGCCCGGCAACACCCACCTGCACAACTGGCTCGACATGGCGCGTGAGCGCATCGCCTTCCAGGGTCTGCCGGCGCGCATCTGCTGGGTTGGTCTCGGCGACCGCCACCGGCTCGGCCTCGCCTTCAACGAGATGGTGGCGAAAGGCGAGCTCAAGGCGCCGGTGGTCATCGGCCGCGATCATCTCGATTCAGGCTCGGTTGCCTCGCCGAACCGCGAGACGGAATCGATGAAGGACGGCTCCGACGCCGTGTCCGACTGGCCGCTGCTCAATGCGCTGCTCAACACCGCCTCCGGCGCAACCTGGGTATCGCTGCATCATGGCGGTGGCGTCGGCATGGGCTTTTCGCAACATGCCGGCATGGTCATCGTTGCCGACGGCACACGCGAAGCGGCCAAACGCTTGGAGCGGGTGCTATGGAATGACCCCGCAACCGGCGTCATGCGCCACGCCGATGCCGGCTATGACCTCGCCATCGACTCCGCCAGGGAGCACCAGCTCAACCTGCCAGGCATCCTCGGCTGAACCGCGCCTTGCGCATCCTCCGGGCAGCCGAATACCGGTCCATGCCGTGGAAGAACGGCGGCGGGGTGACGACGGAAATCGCCGTCTCGCCCGCAGGTGCTGCGCTCGATGATTTCGACTGGCGCGTCTCCATGGCGCGCGTCGAAAGCGGTGGACCATTCTCCGAGTTTGCCGGAGTGGACCGAAGCTTGGCCGTGCTGGAAGGCGAGGGGATCATCCTTGATATCGCCGGCCGCCCGGCGGCTACGCTGACCAAAACGTCCGCCCCGCTTTCCTTTGCGGCCGATGTGCCGACGCAAGCGGCGCTGATCTCCGGTCCGATCACCGATCTCAACGTCATGACACGGCGTGGACGGATGACCCATGCCGTCGAACGCCTGGTGATTTCAGCCCCGACGGAAATCCAGTCGGCCGCTGATGCGACCCTCATCCTGTGTTTTGACGGCGAAATCACGATGGCCGGCGCGGCGCCTGTCCGCATCGGACCGAGCGACACGCTGTTGCTCGGACCGGACGCCGCGAAACGGCGCGTCGAGCCTGCGCGACCAGCGACGCTGTTCGTGATCCGCATCGATCGCGTTGCGGCAAACGATTAACGCCTGTTTCGAAACATGATCACAACACCAGCGAAATATGCCGTAAGCTCAAGCCCAGATCACGAAAAAGCCTGAATCCTTCCGTCGATCAACTCCCGGCGGGAGGGAGGTGGTTTGTCTGCAGGTCTTGGTGCGAAAATAGACTTTCGGCCCTTGTTTCGATGCAACCAATTTCATTTCAATCGGTTCTAGGGACATTGCCGTGGCGGTGACGCCGCTAACGCGTCCCCCATGCGGAATTTTCAATGAATATACAGACAGACCCCACCCAAATGGAAAAGACGAGCGCGAGCTTTCCGGCCATCACGGAAGAGCCGATACGCTCCAATTTCCTGCCGGAAGAGCGCCTGCGCACGCTGGGTGCAAGCCTCGCCAAGGGTGACGTCAAGGATCTGTTCGGCCTGGAGCCGTTCGATTTCCAGCCACGCGTCCGCGACAGCGCCAGCAAGATCCTCGAAGTCTACCGTTCGACCAATGCCGCGCAGGCGAGAGGCGAGACGATCACGCCGGCGGCGCAATGGCTGCTCGACAACAACTATCTGGTCGAGGAAACCATCTTCCAGGTCAAGCGCGACCTGCCGCACCGTTTCTATCGGCAGTTGCCGACCCTGAAGCTGCGCGACGGCGCTCGTGTGCCGCGCGCGCTTGCGCTGGCCTGGACCTATGTCGCGCATTCGGACAGCTCCGTCTCGGCGGCGATGTTCAAGGCGATCGTCGAAGGCTTTCAGGCTGTCGAGCCGCTGAAGATTGGCGAGCTCTGGGCGCTGCCGTCGCTGCTGCGCTTCGTTCTGATCGAAAATCTTCGCCGGATCGCGGTCCGGGTCAATCGTACCCGGCAGATGCGCCAGATTGCCAACGAGGTTGCCGATGGCGTGCTGGCGATCGACGACAGCGCCGACCGTCAGGCGATCCTGTCGAACTACGTCGCCCATGCACGAGACACCACCTTTGCCACCCAATTGCTCTACCGCCTGCGCGACGGATCGCAAAATGCCGGCAGGGCGCTGGAATGGCTGGAGGGCGAGCTTGAAAAGTCCGGCTCCGATGCCGAGGAAATCATCATCAGCGAGCATCGCACGTTGTCCAGCGGCAACGTAACCACCGGCAACATCATCCGCGGCCTCAGGCTCATCAACGATATCGACTGGACGGTTTGGTTCGAAGATGTCAGCCGCATCGACACCTTGCTGCGCGAGCGCACCGATTTCGCCGCGCTCGATTTCTTCTCGCGCGACCAGTACCGGACCGCGATCGAGGAAATGGCGCGCCGCTCCGATCGTTCCGAATTCCGCGTTGCTGAAAAGGCGATCGAACTCGCCGGCCATGCCGCTGTCGCCGATACCACCGTCACCGGTCCGACCGCTCACACCGACGTCGGGTTCTTTCTGGTCGGCCCGCGCCGGCTGGAACTGGAAAAGGCGATCGGCTATCGGCCGACCGTCAGCGTCACGATCAAACGAGCGTTCCGCAAGACCGGATGGCTGGGCATTGTCGTGCCGGTGTTCGCGCTGACGGTCCTGCTTCTGGTCCTCTCAGGCAATGCCCTTGCCAGTCTCGGCCTGTCGCTGCCGTCGATCGTCCTGATGCTGGCGCTGTTTGCCGTGCCGGCAAGCGAAGGCGCGCTTGCCTTCTTCAACACCGTCGTATCGTTATTCCTGAAGCCCACGCGCCTCGTCGGCTACGACTACAGACGCGGCATGCCGCCCGAGGCGCGCACGCTGGTGGTGGTGCCGTCGCTGATCGGCTCGCGCGACGACGTCGAGGAGAACATCCGCAACATCGAAGTGCACCACCTGGCCAACACGGCGGACGAAATCCATTTCGCTCTGCTTTCGGACTGGCCGGACAGCAAAACCGAAATCGATGCGGCGGATATCGAGATCCTCCAATATGCTCGCGACGAGATCGCGCGGCTGAACGCCCGCTATCCCAGCGAAGGCGCGCCGCGTTTCTACGTCCTGCACCGCCGGCGGCTCTACAATGAATCCCAGGGCGCCTGGATGGGCTGGGAACGCAAGCGCGGCAAGCTCCACGAACTGAATCTTCTGCTGCGTGGTGACAGCGACACCACTTTTCTGCCGCTGGACGTGCCGTTGCCGGAAAACGTCATCCATGTGATGACCCTGGATGCCGACACGCGCACCACCCGCGATGCCGTCGCCAGTTTGGTTGGCAAGCTTTGCCATCCGCTCAACCGCCCGCGTTACGATGCGGCAAAGCGCGTCGTCAGCGCCGGCTACACCATCCTGCAGCCGCGCATCACCGCTTCGCTGACCAGCGGCGACGACGCATCCTTCTTCCAGCGGGTCTTTTCTGCCAATCGCGGCCTCGATCCCTACGTATTTGCCGTCTCGGACATCTACCAGGACGTCTTCGGCGACGGCTCCTTCACCGGCAAGGGGCTCTACCATGTCGACGCCTTCGAGGCGGCGCTGAAGGGCCGCATCGAAGAAAACACCGTCCTCAGCCACGATCTGCTCGAAGGCGCGTTGGCGCGCGCGGCCCTGGTCACCGACGTCGAACTGGTCGAGGACTATCCGACCCGCTATTCGGTCGACGCGTCGCGCCACCATCGCTGGGCGCGCGGCGACTGGCAGCTTCTGGGCTTCATTCTCAATCCGCGATCCGGCGTGCCGGCGCTGTCGCGCTGGAAGATGGTCGACAATCTGCGCCGGTCGCTGACGCCGATCTTCTGGGTGATGGCCGCGATCGCCGGCTGGACGCTGCTGCCCTTCACCCAGGCCGCGCAATGGCAGGCGCTGCTGATCCTCACACTTTTCATGGCGCCGACGTTCGACATCGTCCACGCCATCCTGCCCAAAAGCGGCGACCAGACGCCGCGCGGTCATTTCTCGGCGCTGGCGCGCGACGTCGTCTTCGGCACCGCCCTCGTGGCTCTGAAGATCGTGCTGATGGCGCATCTGGCCTGGATGATGGGCGATGCCGTCATTCGCACGCTCTACCGCCTGTTCGTCAGCCGGAAGAACCTGCTCGAATGGCGCACTGCCTCGCAGGCTCACAAGAACGGCGACAACGATCTCGGCTCCTATTACGGCATGATGTACGGCGCGGTGGTTGTCGGCGTCGTCGGCCTCGCCATCCCTGTTGTGGCCGATTCAACCGGAGCTTTCGTCGCCTTCTTCTTCGCGCTGTTCTGGATCGGCTCGCCAGCCTTCGCCTTCTTTATCAGCCGCTCGGCCGAAACCGAGGACCGTTTGCGCATATCGGCGGCCGACACCCATGTGCTGCGCACGATTGCGCGGCGCACATGGCATTATTTCGAGACCTTCGTGACGGCCGAGCATCACAATCTGCCGCCTGACAATTTCCAGGAAAGTCCGGCGCCTGTCGTGGCGCCCCGCACCTCGCCGACCAATATCGGCGTCTATCTCCTGTCAGTGGTTTCGGCGCGCGATTTCGGCTGGATCAGCCTGTCCGACGCCACCACCCGCATCGACGCCACGATGTCGACTATCGAGAGCATGCCGCGTGAGCGCGGCCATCTCTTCAACTGGTATGACACGACGACGCTGAAGCCGCTCTATCCGCTGTACATTTCCGCCGTCGATAGCGGCAATCTCGCCGGCCATCTGGTGGCGGTGGCGGCAGCCTGTGCCGAATGGGCGGAAGCGCCTGCAGTCCACCTTCAGGGCGACTTTGAGGGTATCCTCGATACGGTGACGATCCTCGACGAAAGCCTGGCCGAGTTGCCTGACGACCGCCGTCAGTTGCGGCCGTTGCGCCAGCGACTTGCCGATCGCCTCGATGGCATGCGACGCGCGGTCGAATCGATCAAGGCACAGCCCGAGATGGCGTCGATCCGCACCATCAACCTGGCCGTTCTGGCCGGCGAGATCCGCAAGCTCGCCATCGCTATCCATACTGAGGCCGCATCGACGCAGAGCGACACCATCGCCGACTGGGCGGCGAGACTGGAAGCCACCTGCGAGGCGCATGTCCATGATGCGCATAGCGACGACAATGCCATCGAGGCGCTGCGGGCCAAGCTTCTTTCGTTGCGAGAGCGCACGCGCCGCTTTGCCTTCGAGATGGATTTCTCCTTCCTCATGCGCAAGGAACGCAAGCTTCTGTCGATCGGCTACCGGGTCGAGGAGCATCAGCTCGACGAAAGCTGCTACGACCTCTTGGCTTCCGAGGCGCGGCTGACCAGCCTGTTCGCCATAGCCAAGGGCGATCTGCCCACGGAGCACTGGTTCCACCTCGGCCGGCCGATCGTCGAGATCGGGTTCAAGGGCGCTCTGATGTCCTGGTCCGGCTCGATGTTCGAGTATTTGATGCCGCCGCTGGTGATGAAGGAGCCGCAAGGCAGCATCCTCAACCAGACCAGCAAGCTCATCATCAAGCGCCAGATCCAGTACGGCCGCTCGAAGGACGTGCCCTGGGGGATTTCGGAAGCGGCCTACAACGCCCGCGATCGCGAACTGACCTACCAGTACACCAATTTCGGCGTGCCCGGGCTGGGCCTGAAGCGAGGTCTCGGCCAGAACACGGTGATTGCCCCTTATGCGACCGTGCTGGCGGCGCAGTTCACCCCGCGTGAATCGGTGCAGAACCTGGCCAGGCTGCGGCGGCTTGGCGCCCTTGGCCGGCACGGCTTCTACGATGCGGTCGATTTCACGCCGCAACGCGTGCCGGAGGGCACCGACCATGTCGTCGTGCTGAACTACATGGCCCACCATTCCGGCATGTCGATCGCCGCCGTCGCCGACGCCATCTTCGAAGGACGCCTGCGCGACCGCTTCCACAGCGATCCGGTGATCGAGTCGGCCGAGTTGCTGCTGCAGGAAAGAGCGCCGCGCGACATCCCGACCGCCACCGTCAGGACCGAGGCCGACGAACGGTCGAAGGACGAAACGGAAGCCGAGAGCCCCGATACGCGCATCGTGCTCAACCCGCTCAAGGCGCTGCGTTCGACCAGCGTCATGTCCAATGGCCGCTACTCGGTCATGGTTACCGCGACCGGCTCCGGCTATAGTCGCTGGGGCGAGCTTGCCGTCACGCGCTGGCAGCCGGACCCGACCGAGGATCGGCTTGGCTCCTACATCTTCCTGCGCGACTCCGGCACCGGCGACTGGTGGTCGGCCACCGCCGAGCCGAAGCGTGCCACCCACGAAGAGGTGCGGACGCTGTTCTCCGACGACAAGGCGAGCTTCGTCAAGTCAGTGGGATCACTGCGTTCGGAGGTCGAATGCATCGTCATTTCGGAAGGAAATGGCGAAGGCCGGCGGGTGACGCTCTACAATGACGGCCCGGTCGACCGGCATATCGAAGTGACCTCGTTCGCTGAACTGGTGCTGGGCTCCGAAGCATCCGACAACGCGCATCCGGCGTTCTCGAAAATGTTCGTGGAAACCGAAATCGCTGCGAATAACGCAGCGATCTTCGCCACCAGACGTAAGCGGGAAACGGACGAGCCTGATGTCGCCATGGTGCATTTCGTCACCGACCCGTCTGGGTCGACGCGCGACGCCGAGGCCGAAACTGACCGGCGCGCCTTCATAGGCCGCGGCCGCACTATTACCGAGGCCGCCGCATTCGATCCCGGCGCCAAGCTTGGCGGCCATTCCGGCTTCACGCTGGATCCGGTCGCGGCACTTCGCCGACAGGTGCGCGTGCCGGCCAACAAGAAGATAGCGCTGACCTTCTGGACTGCCGTCGGCGCCAACCGTGCCGAACTCGAAGAAGCCATTGCGCGGCTTGATCATCCGGAAGCCTTCGCGCGCCAGGCGATGCTCGCCTGGACCCGCTCACAGGTGCAGACCCGGCATCTCGGTCTCAGCCTTGCCGATGCCGCCAATGTGCAGAATCTGGCGCGCTACCTGATCTATCCGGATCCGTTCCTGCGGCTTCCGGCCGAATCGATCGCTTCCGGGCTCGGTAGGCAATCGGGCCTATGGCCGACCAGCATATCCGGCGACTTTCCGATTTTCCTGGTCAGGATCGGCGATGTCGCCGATCTCGAAATCGTTGCCCAGGCGCTCCGCTTCCAGGAATACATGCGCGCCCGCGGCATGATGATCGACTTTGTCGTCGTCAACGAGCAGGCTTCGTCCTACGTGCAGGACCTGCAACGGGCGGTCGAGACGCTGTGCGAAAACAGTCGCCTGCGCGGCAAGGAGCTAGGACCCCGCCAGCACATCTTCGCGGTGCGCCGCGACCTCATGGACGAGGCGACCTACAAGACGCTGCTGGCCACCGCTCGCGTCGTTCTGCACACGCGCAACGGCACCATCTTCGATCAGATCGAGCGCGCCGAGGCCGCTGCGCTGCAAGCGCGGGACGCGTTGCAGCCGGCGGGTGCAGCAGCGCTTCGTGAACCGTCTCCGCCGGCGCCACAGACGTGGGCTCAAGCCCCGTTCGACCGTAGTGCCGACGGCAGCGGGCTCAACCAATGGAACGGCTTTGGCGGTTTCGAGGGCGACGGACGCCACTATGTCGTGCGCCTTGCTGGCCGGCGCACGACGCCGCAGCCCTGGATCAACGTCGTCTCCAACGCCTCGTTCGGTTTCCACGTTTCGGCTGAAGGCGCTGCCTTCACCTGGAGCCGAAACAGCCGCGACTATCAACTGACGCCGTGGGCGAACGACCCGGTCACCAACCGGCCAGGCGAGGGCATCTATATTTATGATCATGCCAGCGGCCGGGCGTTCTCACCGCTGGCCGCCGTGGTCCGCGACCCCGCCACGACCTACGAAACATGGCACGGGCAGGGTTTTTCGACCTTCCGTTCGAAGCACGGGCCGCTGTCGATGGACCTTACCCATGTGGTGGATCCCGTCGATCCGGTGAAAATCTCCCGGTTGCGCATCCAGAATTCCGGTTCGGCGCCGGCGCGCCTGCGCGTCTATGCCTATGCAGAATGGGTTCTTGGCAGCCATCGTTCGCGCACGGCGGCGACCATCGTTCCCTCCAGGGATGCTGCGACGGGCGCGTTGCTGGCGCAAAATCCCTACGGGCTCGATTTCAGCGAGCGGGTTGCCTTCCTGGCCGCCGACGGGGCGGCACACTCGGTGACGGCCGACCGCCGCGAGTTCATCGGCCGCCACGGCACCAGCGAACTCCCGCAAGCCGTGCTCAGCGGCGCAAGCCTGTCGGGCCGCGTTGAGGCGGGCGACGATCCTTGTGCGGCAATTGCACGCGACGTCGACATCCCTGCCGGCGGCGACGTGACGCTGCTCTGGCTGCTCGGCGATGCAGCCTCTGCCGAGGAAGCCAGCGCGCTGGTACAGCATCATTGCAGCAAGGACTTCGATCAGCGGCTGGCTGACAATGAACGCACCTGGCGAGGGTTTCTCGACACCATCCAGGTTGAGACGCCGGACAGGGCGCTCAACGCGATGGTCAACCACTGGCTGCCCTATCAGAGCCTTGCCTGCCGCATCCGCGCCCGCTCGGCGTTTTACCAGGCGAGCGGCGCCTTTGGCTTCCGCGATCAGTTGCAGGACACGCTGGCCCTGCTTCTCCATGATCCGAAACTGGCGCGCGACCAGATCCTCAACGCGGCGCGGCGGCAATTCCCCGAAGGCGACGTGCAGCATTGGTGGCTGCCGCGAACCGAGGCAGGCGTCCGCACCATGATATCCGACGACGTGGTCTGGCTCGCCCACGCCACGGCACACTACTTGCTGGTGACCGGCGATACCGCGATCCTCAGGGAACAATTGCCCTTCATCGAAGGGCCGTCGCTGGAAGAAGGCGAGCACGACGCCTTTTTCACGCCGGAGATATCGAAGAAGACCGCTTCACTCTACGATCATTGCGCGCGCGCACTTGACCTTGCCATCAAGCGCAGCAGCCCCGCCGGACTGCCGCTGATCCTCGGCGGTGACTGGAACGACGGCATGAACCGTGTCGGCGAGCAAGGTAAGGGCGAGAGCGTCTGGCTGGGTTGGTTCCTGCTGAAGACGCTGGGCGACTTTGCAGCTGTCGCCAAGGCGGAAGGCGACGCCAAGCGCGCGCAAGCCTGGACAAAACACGCGGGCGTGCTGAAGCGGGCGCTTGAAAGCACGGCCTGGGACGGTGAATGGTACCGTCGCGGCAGCTTCGACGACGGCACGCCGCTGGGGTCGCGCAGCTCGCAGGAATGCAAGATCGACTCGATTGCCCAGTCGTGGAGCGTGCTGTCGGGCGAGGGCGATCCGGCGCGATCGACGACGGCGATGCAGCAGGCGATGAAAATGCTCGTCGACGACGAGCTCAACATCGTCAAGCTTTTCACGCCGCCCTTCTCCAGGACGGAACAGAACCCAGGCTACATCAAGAGCTACCCGCCGGGTGTCCGTGAAAACGGCGGCCAGTACACCCACGCGGCGACATGGTTCGTCATTGCGCTCGCCGAAATGGGGCGCGTCGACGACGCCTACCGCTGCTTCTCGATGCTCAACCCGGTCAACCATGCACCCGACGAAGCCGCTGCCGAGCACTACCGCGTCGAGCCTTATGTCGTCGCGGCAGACGTCTACGCCGGGGAAGGCAAGGGCGGCCGCGGCGGCTGGACCTGGTATACCGGCTCGGCCGGCTGGCTTTATCGCGCGGCGGTCGAAGGCATCCTCGGTATCGAGCGCAGGGGCGAGCGCATCCAGTTCAGGCCGAAACTGCCCAGCCATTGGGATGGCTATGCGGCAACGCTCAAGGTGCTGGGGGCCGAGCTCAGGGTTCAGGTTGTCCGCGACAAGAAGGCCAAAGCCGTCTCGCTCGAGGTAAATGGTAAAAAGACGAAGGCTTCGTCTTTCGAACCGAAAGCCGGCGACAAGGCCGATCTGGTCGTCAGGATACCGGCGTAGCTTCAAGGATTTGGAACGTCTTTGTGCATCTTGAGGATGTGCGTTATTTAAAGTTGCTCGAGCAATTCTATTGCGCATGAGATTTCCCAAAAGCCGATGCAGGCTTTTGGGATTCGTACATGCCAAGTTGCTGATTAAAATTTCGGCAGTGCTTCCTGCCTGCCACGATTTTGCCGCAAGGCTGACATTTTACCTTTCTTCTCAAACCGTTAGGTGATCACGACAGATTTCGCAGCGTCGCCATCTTTTGTTCGCGAATTGGGAACTGAAGGGGTACGAGGGCATTGTTTCGCGACACGTCAACGAGTACGAGTCAGAAAATGATGCAGTGCACAATAACAATTTGCCGGAGTAGCTGAAGTGTCCCTTCTGCAAATCTACTGGAGAGCGCTCGGTTATCTCGCTGCCGACAGAAAACGCGTCGCGTTTATCTGTGGGGCGAATGTCGCGCTTGCGATTATCGCCATCCTTGAGCCGATCATGTTCGGACGGGTGATCGATGCCATTTCGGATAGCGGCTCGGTCTTTTCGACGCTCGGCCTATGGGCCGGTATCGGCGTCTTCAACGTCATCGCCTTCGTTCTGGTGGCGCGCGGCGCGGACCGTTTTGCCCATGCGCGGCGCAGCGAGGTTCTTTGCCAGTCGTTCGAGCGCGTGATCACCATGCCTCTTGCCTGGCATCATCAGCGCGGCACCTCCAATTCCCTGCACACGCTGCTGCGCGCGGTCGAGACCTTGTTCAGCCTCTGGCTCGAGTTCATGAGGCAGCATTTGTCGACTGTTGTCGCACTGGTTCTGCTGGTGCCGACGGCGCTCAGCATGGACATTCGCATGTCGATGGTCCTGCTGGCACTGGGCGCGCTTTACGTCGGAATCGGCCGGCTGGTGATGCGTCGTACCAGGGAAGGCCAGGCGTCCGTGGAGCGGCACTTTCACCAGGTGTTCGCGCATGTGAGCGACTCGGTCAGCAATGTCGCCGTGCTGCAGAGCTACAATCGCATCGGCCACGAGACCGACGCCTTGAAGCGCTATGTCAAGAATCTGCTTGATGCGCAGTATCCGGTGCTCGACTGGTGGGCGTTGGCCAACGCCCTGCACCGTCTGTCGTCGACCATTTCGATGATGGTCGTGCTGTTGATCGGCTCCTATCTTGTCATGCATGGCCAATTGCGCATCGGTGATGTCATCGCGTTTACCGGCTTTGCCACGCTGCTGATCGCCCGGCTCGACCAGATGTCGGCCTTCGCCAACCAGATTTCGGAAGCCAGGGCCAAGCTCGAGGAATTTTATCGGCTTGAGGACTCCGCGGCCGACGCCGCCGAGCCGGACGGGTTGCGTGACCTGGTCAACGTCACTGGTCATGTGCGTTTCGAAAACGTCAACTTCGAATTCGCCAATTCGGGGCAGGGCGTGAACGACGTGTCGTTCGAAGTCCGTGCCGGCCACACCGTGGCCATCGTCGGTCCGACGGGCGCAGGCAAGACCACGCTGATCAATCTCTTGCAGCGGGTCTTTTCGCCGTCCAGCGGCCGCATCCTGATCGATGGCATCGATACCCGCACGGTGACCCGCAAGTCGCTGCGCCACTCGATCGCCACCGTGTTCCAGGATGCCGGCCTGCTCAACCGCTCGATCGAGGACAATATCCGCGTCGGGCGCGCCGAGGCGACCTATGATGAGGTCCACGCCGCCGCCAATGCCGCTGCCGCGCAGGATTTCATCCTGTCGAAGAGCAACGGCTACGATACGGTTGTCGGCGAACGCGGTGGACAACTTTCGGGCGGCGAGCGCCAGCGTATCGCAATCGCGCGCGCCGTGCTGAAGGATTCACCCATCCTGGTGCTCGATGAAGCGACCAGCGCGCTCGACGTCGAGACGGAAGACCGCGTCAAGGAAGCGATCGACGAATTGCGGCGCGGCCGCACCACCTTCATCATCGCGCACCGCCTGACCACTGTTCGCGATGCCGATCTGGTCGTCTTCATGGACAAGGGCAAGGTGGTCGAAATGGGCGGCTTCGCCGAATTGTCGATGCGCAATGGCCGCTTCGCCAGCCTGCTGCGCGCCGGCGGCCTGCTCAACGACGAGGAAGTCCGCCGCCTCAGCCGCACCATCACGGACGCGGCCGCCTGAGTTCTTCCCTTCTCCCCTTGTGGGAGAAGGTGTCGCCGAAGGCGACGGATGAGGGGTGCTCGCTTGGCGCCGGCCTCACTCCGTCCAGCACTCCTCATCCGGCTCGGCGCTGTGCGCCGATCCACCGCCCGGGCGAGTCACGGGCCTCGCCCGCCCTTCGGGCCCCACAGGGGGAGAAGGGAACGCGCGCCTGCGACACGGTGCTGTAGTTGCCCCAAGCCCATCACCGGTTTATGTAAAGCCGCATGAGTGACCTGACTTCACGCCTCAGCGGCTGGATGGATTTCGCCAACCCGACGCGGTTTGTCGGGTTGGCCGACAAGGTGGTGCCGTGGCTGGCAACCATCGCCACACTCCTCCTAGCCGCCGGGCTCTATATGAGCTTCACGGCGCCGGAGGATTTCCAGCAAGGCATCACCGTACGTATCATGTACATCCATGTGCCGTTCGCCTGGCTGGCCATGATGTGTTTCACGCTGATGGCGGTTTCCGCATTGGGCACGCTGGTATGGCGCCATCCGCTGGCCGACGTCGCGCTCAAATCGGCGGCACCCATCGGTGCCGTCTTTACAGCGCTCGCGCTGATCACCGGTTCGATCTGGGGCAAGCCGATGTGGGGCACCTGGTGGGTGTGGGATGCGCGGCTGACCTCGGTGTTCGTGCTGTTCCTGATGTATCTCGGCATCATTGCGCTGACGCGGGCCCTCGACGATGCCGCGCGCGCCGCCTGGGCCGCTGCAGTCATCACCCTGGTCGGCTTCATCAACATCCCGATCATCAAATTCTCCGTCGACTGGTGGAACACGCTGCATCAGCCGGCTTCGGTGATCCGGCTCGGTGGGCCGACCATCGATCCCAGCCTGTTGCGGCCGTTGCTGGTGATGGCTCTGGGCTTTACCGTGCTGTTCTTTGCGCTGCATCTGATGGCGATGCGCACGGAAATCCTGCGTCGCCGGGTCATTGCCATGCGCCGCGTCGCGGCACGGCAGGCTGAACGGCAATCAGCCTGACTCACTTCAGCTTTGCCCCTTTGCAGGCTCAGGGGGTCAAAGCTCGAAAGCCAAGCAATTGGCTTTCCGTCCGCTCCGCGGACCGCTTCTCACCCCATGCGGCCGCGCGCCGCCACCGGCAGCGTCTCAAGCACCCGTTCTCCGGCGATCAAGTGAACTTCGTCGAACAGATTGGTGACGACGCAGCAATGGTCGGGCACGATGCGCACGCGCTCGCCGATACGCAGCCTGGCCTCGCCGGAAAGCGTGACGTTGCCGTGCTCCTCGCTGAGGCTGGTGACGGTGGCGCCCGGAAGGCCCAGCAATTCGCCGAAATCGGGCAGCCCCAGCGTATCGCTGGACAACGCCTTGCTGCCGGCATCGAGGATGGCCCGTGTCGGCGTCGGATGGCTGACCACCGTCGACAGCACCGTCAGCGCGCAATCGTCGAGGCTTCCGACGCCCTTGGCGACCTGGTAGCGGTCGAGATAGATGTAGGTGCCGGGGCGGTACTCGGTGACGACGGAAGCCTCGCCTGCGCGCCACATATCCGGCGTGCCGCCGCTGGAGATGCGTTCGCAGGCGAGGCCGGATGCGGCGAGCGCATTGCGCGCATCGGCCAGCCAAGTCTCGGCCTCGGCGGCGCGGCCTGCCGCCGGATAGGTCATCAGCCCGCCGAAGGCGAGCCCCCTGGCCTTGTCGATCTCTCTGGCCAGCGCGACAGCCTCGCTGGCCGACTGGACGCCGCAGCGGCCCATGCCGGTATCGCACTCCACCAGTACCTGTAGCGGCTGGCCTGGATCGGTGAAGGTGGCGGCGAGACCCGCAAGCGTCTCCATGCTGTCTGATGTCACCGACAGTGTCACGCGGCTGTGCAGCGCCTTGAGACGCTCCAGCTTGGCGCGGCCAACAATGTTGTAAGGCAGAAAAATGTCGGTGAGGCCGGCATCGGCCATCACCTCGGCTTCACCGATCTTCTGGCAGGTGATGCCGACCGCACCGGCTGCGATCTGCTTCTTTGCCCAGTAGGGCAGTTTGTGGGTCTTGATGTGCGGCCTGAACTTCAGCCCGTGGCGGTCGGCGTGGGCCTGCGCCCGCGCGATGTTGGCTTCGGCGCGGTCGACATCGATCAGGATCGCCGGTGTATCGAGGTCGTCTATGCTCAGCATGGATTTTCACCCTGGGATTTGCCTGGACTTATGGCCTTGATCGGCCCGGATGTCATGAGGCCAGCACGCGGTTTACGTCGACACCGGATCGGTGTTCGGCTATTCGGTTTGGAGATCGCCCAAGCCAATGGGAAGGAACCACGACCATGAAACGCTCCGCCATCAACGAAATCATCCGCGACGCCGATGCCTTCATCCGTTCGTTCGGCTACATTATGCCGCCCTTCGCCTATTGGACCCCGGAACAGATGAAGGCGCGCCGGCAGGATTCGTCGGCCATCTTCTCCTCGCGGCTCGGCTGGGACATCACCGATTACGGCCAGGGTAAGTTCGACGAGCTCGGCCTCTTCCTGTTCACCGTTCGCAACGGTCGCTACGAAGACATGAAGAAGGGCATGGGCATGCTCTATGCCGAGAAGATCATGATCTCGCGCAAGGATCAGCTGTCGCCGATGCATCGCCATAACATCAAGGCCGAGGACATCATCAACCGCGGCGGCGGCAAGCTGGTGCTGGAGCTGTTCATGCACGATCGCGATGGCGGCATCGATCCGAAGGCGGAAGTATCGGTGCCGGTCGACGGGACTATCCACCGGCTGCCGGCGGGCGGGCTCTTGAAGCTCGATCCGGGCGAGAGCGTGACGCTGCTGCCGGGCGTCTGGCACGCCTTCTGGGCCGAGGGCAAGGACGTGCTGATCGGCGAGGTTTCGACCGTCAACGACGATCTCACCGACAATGTCTTCCGCGAGCCGATCGGCCGCTTCGCGGACATCGACGAGGACGTCGCGCCGCTGCACCTCCTGGTGTCGGACTACGAGAAGTGGGTGGGGTAAGACGGCCTTTCGTTCCTAACGCTGATGCTTGTCTTCCTTTCGCTTGCCCAGCAGCAGCTTTCGCTCGAGATGGGCTCGCAGGTCGCCGTAATACGCGGTCAGGAACGGGCGGGCATCATGCGCCTGCGGCGTTGAACCGATCTTGCGTCCGATCGTCTCAGCCACCGCCCGCTGCGCGAAATAGTCGTCGCGGCGCAGCACTTCTTCCAGCTTGTGCAGTTCGGCGATGCCATAGGCATCGAGCTGGGCGTGGCTGAACTGAAAAGTCCTGGCGACCAGATCTTTTCGTGCCGACAAATCCTCCATCAGCGTGCGCTTAGGCGCCTCGACGACCCAGGTTCCCGCCAGGAGGTCGCCAATCCGCAACCGGTCGCGATTGAAAAGCGGGAACAAGGCGAACAGCAGCGCCCATACCAGCCCGAAAACTGTCGTCAGCGTGTCGGCGACGCCCATCCCACTGCGTCCGGCGATAATCGACAGCGGCAGAAAGACCTCGATCTCGCGCATCAGATTGCGGGCGATGACCTGATCGACCGACAGGCCGGCTCCGCTGCGTGACGCCACCCTGATGCCGATGATCCGCTTGCCGGGGGTCGACGCGCGCCGGCCCGCCTCGAAGGCGATGAAATAGACGTTTCGCAGAAAAAAAATCGCGATGATCCAGACGATGAAAAGCGGCTGCAATTTATCAGTGCCGAAACCTGTTGCTCCAAAGATCGCAACAATCGTGACCGCGATTGCAGCCGTGGCGATAAACACGACATCGAGCAGGAAAGCGGCAGCCCGTGTGCCGGCGTCGGCCAGCTTTATCTGGAGATCGACACCTTCAGGCGTGATCAGCGAGCGCATTGTCGCCAGCGCAGCGCGTCTAGCGGTCGCCATTGCGCACCACCTGGAACAGGTAGAAGTAGCCGATCCACAGTGCGAGCATGCCGGTGCCAATGGCATAGCGGGTGACGTCGCTGGTGATCGTCTGCCTGCCGATGCCCTCGAGCAGTCCGGCAAACAGCAGCATGACCGAAACGCCGACCATCGCGGTCGCGGCGACGCGTCCGGCATGGGCGGCTGCCGTCATGCGGGTCAACTCGCCGGGGAAGGCGATGCGTGTGCCGATCCGCATGCCGGCAGCGCCGGCCAGTGCGATGGCGAACAATTCGGTGGTGCCGTGAATGGCCAGCCAGCCGCCAAGTTCCATGCCAAGCCCCTTTGCCCAATAGACCTGGAACATCGCCCCCAGCATGCAGCCGTTGAACAGCATCAGCAGCACCGTCGGCACCGCGAAAGCAAATCCAAGGGCGAAGGCGAGGATTGCGACCTGGACGTTGTGGGTGAAAAGATAAGCAGCAAAGCCTGAGAGAAAGCCATTGTCGCCATCATAAAGCATGCTGCGCAGCATCTCGGCCGAAGCGTCGGGACCGCGGCCGGCAGCCAGGCCCGACGGGATGATCGCGTCGAACCAGCCCTTGTCGGACGCTACCAGCCAGGCGCCGGCGCCGATGCCGACAAACATCAGCGCCACCGACACCAGCGTCTCGCGCCACAAATCGCGGATGGCACCGGGCCAGTCATGCAGGAAGAAATCGCCAACACGCTGCCGTAGTCCGCGGCGTGCCCCATAGAGATAAAAATATCCCCGCAGCGACAGGGATTCGAGATAGGCGATCAGTGCGCTGTCGAGGGATGTCGCTCTCGCTACCGAAAGCGAAGACAATGCCGACCGGTAGAGCAGCGGCAGCGACAGCAGCTCTTCT
Organism: Mesorhizobium sp. WSM4850; assembly: GCF_055811735.1. NCBI lineage: Bacteria > Pseudomonadati > Pseudomonadota > Alphaproteobacteria > Hyphomicrobiales > Phyllobacteriaceae > Mesorhizobium > Mesorhizobium sp. WSM4850. The sequence continues at coordinate 34,555 of NZ_JBVVPV010000038.1, forward strand.
TCCGACAGTGTTCGCGGCGCGCGTTTCTCGACGCGGGCGAGTAGCGCCTCGAACGCCTGCCAGTCGGCCTCGCGCTCCCGACGGAAGCTGGCCAGCGACTGGCGTACGGCATCGCCGCGTCGAGCATCGCCGGGAACTGGCGCAGTCACAACAAATCCTCGCGCTTGAACTGCAGGTAGCGCTCGACCAGCGCCGGCCCTAGCCTTTGATGGTCGGCTTCGATCACATGCGCGCCGAGCAGCCGCAACCGGCCGATGACGACCTGCCTTTCGCGCAAAAGCCCGCCGGCGACGACGGCGCGGGCGATATCCTCGCCTGATGAAGGCGGCATGTCGGCCATGCTCTCCAATTCGACATCCCTGATCATCATGAACAGCACCAGATGCCGCTCGGTGAGCCTGCCGACGGTGCGCAGCATCAATTCCGCGCTGATCGGATCGACGAAGTCGGTGAAGATGATCACCAGAGAGCGCCGGTCGAGCCGTGCCGCGAGCGTGGTCAGCGCCAGGGTGAAATTGGTCTCCTCGTTGGAATAGTCGATCTCAATTGCCCGCTTCTGGATCATTGCAAAGCTGGCCGAGCCGCGCACCGCGCCGCTGGCGACGCGCGGCCGCGCATCGAAGCTGAACAGGCTGACCATGTCGCCGCCCTTGAGCGCAATGAACGCCGACAGCAAGGCGGCAGCCACCGCCCGGTCCAGCTTCGGGAGGCCGTCGACCGGCTCGCACATCAGGCGTCCGCTGTCGATGGCCAGCACGATGTTGTTGTTCTCCTCGATACGGAACTCGCGCGCCAGAAGCCTGCCGTGGCGGGCGCTGCGCTTCCAGTCGATCATCCGCCGGCCCATGCCGGGCTGATAATCCTTGAGCGCCTCGAATTCCCGGCCCTGGCCGGCCCGGCGCTGCGCATGCCCGTCGGGCAGGGCGTTGCGCTGCAGCAGCGTGATCGCCTGGTCGCGGGCGCTGCGGACGTCGGGCAACACTGCCACCTTGCTTTCCATCGGCAGGACGACCTGGTTCCAGACCAGTCCGAACGGCCCGCGCCAGCGCAGCCACAGACGATCGAAGCTGGCGATGCCGCGCCGCAGCGCCTGGAACCGCAGGTCGAGCGATCCGCCATCCTTTGTGGCAGCCAGGGGACCGCCGGTACCGCCGATCGGCGCCAGGCGCGCATCATGACCGACGCGCGCCTCCAGGGTTGGCATCCTGCCTGAAAAACGGGCGGCGACGTGGACGGTGAACTGGCCGCCGACGCCGACCTGCGGCGGCGCGTGGAGGCTGGCGGCCAGCGATTTCCGCCCCCGTCCCGCCGCGGTGTCGACCGCCAGGAAGGCGAGCACCAGGCAGATCCACAGCAATCCGAGATACCACAGCGACGGCAGCGCCAGCGCGACCAGGAAGGCCGGCACCGCGCCTGCTGCTGCCGCCCACACCGCTCGGCCGCTGGGATAGATCAACGCGGCGCTTCCGTCTGGTCGACCAGGTCGGAGACGATCTGCTCGACCAGCCGGCCATCGATCTGCGCGGCCGGCGACAGGATGACGCGATGGCGCAGCGCCGGCACCGCCAGCGCCTTGACGTCGTCTGGGATCACATAGGCGCGCCCGTCGAGCGCTGCCCGCGCCCGCGCCGCCCTGGCCAGCATGGCGCCCGCGCGTGGACTGGCGCCAACCTCCAAATCGGCGGTGTCGCGCGTGGCGCGCACCAGCGCCGCGATGTAGCCGACGACGTCGTCGACGAGGGTGACGGAGCCGACGGTTTCGAGTGCCTTCTCCAGCGTCTTGCGATCCGTCTGGGCCTTGATGCCGTATTGCGCGATGTCGTGCGAGGCGGAGCCGCCGCCGTGATGGATGATGATGGCCCGTTCCTCCTCGGGACCGGGATAGCTGACCCGATGCTTGAACAGGAAGCGGTCGAGCTGTGCTTCGGGCAGGGGATAGACACCCTGATGCTCGATCGGGTTCTGGGTCGCGACCACCATGAAGTTGCGGCCCAGCGAATGCGTGGTGCCGTCGAAGGTGACCGCATGCTCCTGCATCGCCTCCAGAAGTGCAGCCTGTGTCTTGGGCGGCGTGCGGTTGATCTCGTCGGCAAGCAAAAGATCGCAGAAGATCGCACCGCGCGTCAGCGTGAACTGTCCAGTCTGGAAATTGTAGATGTTCGATCCGACGATATCGCCAGGCATCAGGTCCGGCGTGAACTGGATGCGCCCGTAGGCGACACCCAGAGCCTGCGCGAAGCAGCGCGCGGTCATTGTCTTGGCCGTGCCCGGAGGGCCTTCCAGCAGGATATGCCCGCCGGCGAACAGGGCGGTCAGCATCAGGTCGACCGTGTCGTGCTGTCCGGTGATCGCCTTGGCCACTTCTTCCCTGATCCGTGTCGCCAGGGCCTTTACATCATCGACGTTCACCGAGCCTCCTTGCCGTCCAATCGTGCAGCCGCTCGGCTGCCTCGTGCATTTGCGTCAGGTTTTTCGCCTCGCCGGCGGCTTGCGCCCGCGCGGTGAATCCGCTGACTTCGTCCTTATCGCGAGAATCGAGCCAGCGGTCGAGCGCTTCGCCTTGCAGGCCCTGCGGCGCTCCCAGCAGTGCGCCGGCGCGCACCCGCATCAAGGCGGCATAACGGCCTCCCAGTTCGTTGAGCCGCCCGGCGCGCCGCAACAGCATCGCCGTCGTATCCACCAGCGCACGCTTGCCGAAGGCAATGGCGCGCTGGTCGGCGCGCGGCGGGCCGAAACGGCCGAGGCCACGCAGGAAAGCGAGCGCCGCCGCGGCCAGGATCGTCAGCGTCAGCGCCAGGAGCGGCGGTTCGACGAGGAGTTTGGCAAGGTCGTATTTTCGCCCCGCGCCATGCAGCGTGAGATCGAACATGACCGGCTGTGCGCGGCCTCTCTTATCTGGATTTTCGGATGCGTCGTCACCGAGTTGGTCAGGGTCGGGCAGTTTGAAATTGGACCAGGACGGACCGATTCCGGATTGAAGCCGGCTGATCAGGTCGAGCGCGGCTGCCGCCTTGGTGGAATCCGCAAGCGCGGCGTTGTTGATCAGGTCGGGGTCGGTCAGGATATAAAAAGGCTTGTCGTCGAGTTCAGTGAGCACAGCCTTGTCGTTGCCGGCTGCTATGATTGGATTCTCGTCCGCCACCCACTGCAACTCGTCGGGGGCGGCAACGAGCCGGCCTTCGACGTCGAGTTGCCGCACCTTGCTTTGGCCGACGCCGATCCTTGTTTTGGCGATCCGGCCGAGCCATTGGTTCACCACGGATTCTGGCAATCGCCCGAATTTCATCTTCCATCCTTCGTGCTCCTCCAGCGGCAGGGTTTGCCATTTGGGCAGCACGAAGAGGGTATTCAGGTCCTGCCGAAGTTCGAGGATGCGGTCGAGCGCGGCGGGGTCGCTCTCGGGCGAAATGGTGACGATCAGCAGCATGTCGGTGCCGAGATCGTCCTCGGTCCGCGCCATGGCCGGCGTCTCGCCGGTGAGTCGCAACCATTCCGCCAGGCCGGCATAGCCGACACCGCTTTTCGACAGCGGCGTGGCGCTGCCATTGCCGGGTTGCCGGAAGTCGGGTGCATAGGTGGACAGCAGGAAGAAACCCGCTGCCGCAAGCAGGCTGGCGAAAATGCCCCAAAACAGCGTTCTTCGATTGAATGGTTCCTGCGCGGCTGGTTCGACCGTCGCAGCGCTCATATCCAGGCATCCCGGAAGACGAACCGCTCATAGGCGCCGCGTGCTTGCCGCCAGCCTTCGGCGCCGACCGGCCTGCGCGCGAACAATGCGGCTTCGACGATGCGTGCGATCTCGGTAAACGCCGCGCGGGCCTTGGCGGGAACCGAAGCAGCAGCGGCGATGTCGCGCGCCGTGAGCGACGGGCGCAAAAAATCCGGCAGCCGGCCGGCAATATCGGCGACGCTGCGCCGAAGCAGGAGATGGACAGCTTCGTCATAGTCGCCTCGCGCGGCCAGCGCGTCGGCTTCCGACAGCAGGATCTGCGCGGCGCCGGCGTCGGGGCGCCATGCTTCCTCCGCCTCGGTTTCGCGCCGCGCGCGCTGCCAGGGCAGGCGCCAGGCGATACCTTTCATCTCGAGAAAGACCAGGAGCAGGATGATCGCCGCACCTGATATCACCGCCCCCCAGAACAGATAGATCATGTAGGGGCCGAGCGACGACAACAGGTCCAGCAGCGGCTTCAGCCAGTCAGGCGGCTGCGGCGGCACATAGGCCGGCAGGCCGAACTGGATCGACTTATCCGAGATCAACTGCTGATGCGCTTTTGCCAGCCATTCGGCTTCCGCTGTGCCTGGCTGTGCCACTGCCAACCGTCCCCTGCAACCTGTGGTTCCCAGTCGACACTGGCAATGCACAACGGCAATTGCAAGTGGGCTAGACGTCGATCTCCAATGTTGGCACATTTGATGCGGGGATCACCAGCCGATATGCGGCGATTGAGCGAGGGGACGCATCATGGTTTCAACGACACTGGAACGACCGGACAAGTTTCGCATCGGCAGGGTTTTCAACGACAGCTTTGCTGTCATCAGCCGCAATATCGTGCTTTGCCTCGGGCTGGCAGTGCTGTTTTCAGGCTTGCCAACGTTGCTCTACCAGCTTTGGCTCTGGAAATGGGCAAGCGGCACCGAGACAGGCACTCCGGAGTTCTCGGCCCAACGCGTTATCGTTACAATCCTTGTCGTGCTGGCTTCCATGGTATTGGCAGCGATCTTGCAGGCGACGCTGGTGCGCGCGGCCATCGAGGATCTGAACGGCAAGCAGCCATCAATGGGCGACAGCCTCAAGATGGCAATCTCCCTCCTGCTGCCGGTGATAGGCATCGCAGTACTGGTCTCTCTTGGTGCGGGATTGGGCTTCATGCTGCTCATCGTCCCGGGCATCATATTATGGCTCCGCTGGTCGGTCGCCGTGCCGGTTCTGGTTCAGGAACGGCGGGGGGTGTTCGGCAGCATGAAGCGCAGCCGCGAGCTGACCAAAGGGAGCCGCTGGGCTCTGTTCGGATTCTGGATTGTCCTGATCATAGCGGTGATCGTCATCCAGCTTGTCTTGAGCCAAGTCGTCATGGTCTTTGGCGTGACAACGGCTCTCATCCTGGATGCTCTGGTGACATCCGTCGTATCCGTGGTGACCTCGGTTGCGCCGGCGGTCAGCTATGTCGAGTTGCGGCAGGTCAAGGAAGGCACCAGCGTCGACGAACTGGCGGAGATCTTCTCATAGCGGCAAGGCCGCCTTCACCGCATCGGGATCGGCCTTGACTGGACAGGTTTACGTCATGGTTTCAACGACATTGGAACGACCGGACAAGTTTCGCATCGGCAGGGTTTTCAGCAATAGTTTTGCGGTCATCGGCCGCAATCCGGGTCTGTTGGTCGGACTGGCGGCTCTTTTTTCCGCCCTTCCGGCACTGGTGCTCAACCTTTGGAATTACAGAAATCTTGCCAACCTTGATTTTGCCGATCCCGAAAGCATGGCGGTTGCCGATCCATCGGCGGTTCTAGGCAACTCGCTAATATCGATGGCTTTTGGCTTGATCTATTTTGTGCTGGCTTTGTTGCAGTCGTCACTGGTAAGGGCGACGATAGAAGACTTGAACGGCAAGCGCCCGGCAATCGGTGACTGCATCCAGATCGCCTTGCGTTGCATGTTCCCGACGCTCGGGATGGGCCTGGTTGTCTTCCTCACCATGATCCTCGCGTTAGTGGTGACGATGTTCGTGGCCGGCATGCTTATCCCCGTTTTTGGAAACATCATTGTGTTCATCGCGTTCATCGCGTTGGTGGTTCCAGGCATCATGTTGTTCCTCGGTATATCGGTTTCCGTGCCCGTGCTGATCCAGGAGCGGCTTGGCGTGTTTGGTTCGATGTCGCGCAGCCGTGCTCTGACGAAGGGCAGCCGCTGGTCATTATTCGGTCTTTTGCTGGTTCTGTTCTTGGCGGCGATTGCCATCCAAATGGCGTTTGCATTGTTGTTTGGATTTACTTTCGCCATTACCGGCAGCCTCTCGACCGTTGGCCTTGTTGTCGGCGCAATCGGAAGCGCGCTTGTTTCGACAGTCGTGTCTACTTTAATGTCGGTTGCCATCGCGGTCAGCTACGTCGAACTGCGGCAAGTCAAGGAAGGCACCAGCGTCGACGAACTGGCGGAGATCTTCTCATAGCGGGAGGTTCGCGCCGCCTTCGTCGCATCAGCAACAGCCTGAACCGGACAGGTTACGTCATGTCTTCAGTGACACTGGAACGACCGGACAAGTTTCGCATCGGCAGAGTTTTCAACGACAGCTTTGCTGTCATCGGTCGCAACGCCGTGCTTTGCCTAGGGCTTGCGGCATTGTTTTCGGGTTTGCCGACCCTTGTTTTTCAACTCTGGGCGTTGAGACAGCACCCGGCCGACCCCTTCGACCCGAGCACTTTTGGCGAGCAGAATCTGGTACTCGGCTATACTGCCGTCACGATGGGCGTTGGCCTTGCTTCCTATATCCTTTCGCTGTTGCTCCAAGCATCGCTGGTGCGTGCCACCATCGAGGACTTGAATGGCAAGCAGCCTTCTTTCGGTGACTGCATGGCGAAAGCAGTTTCCTTTCTCCTGCCGACGTTCGCCATTGCCCTGTTGGTCGGTTTAGGCGTGGGCCTCGGTTTTGTGCTGCTTATCGTGCCTGGAATCATGTTGGCGCTGCGTTGGTCGGTCGCGGTACCGGCGCTGGTACAGGAGCGGCTCGGCGTGTTCGGCTCGGTGGCGCGCAGCCGCGATCTGACCAAGGGAAGCCGCTGGGCGCTGTTAGGCCTGTTCATTACTCTGATCATTATCGCAATTGCCATCGAGTTGGCGCTCGGCACTGCAACCGATCTGTTTGGAGGGGGATAGTGGGTGCAGTGGTGGGCGCGTTGGTGACCAGCGTAACATCAATGGTAATGTCGATCGCCACCGCGGTCAGCTACGTCGAGTTGCGGCAGGTCAGGGAAGGCACCGGCGTCGATGAACTGGCGGAGATCTTCTCCTGACGCGAGAGTCGCTCCCGCCTATCACATCATGAAGGAAGCGACATCCGCGTCGGAGACCTTGCCGGCACGCACATCGGCGATCGCCCGGTCGACGATGGCCGCGCCTCTCTCGCCGACGTCGACAGGGCGGCAACGGCGAAGACAGCGCAGCCGGCGTTGTAGCACCAGCTGCGAAGCTGCGATCTCCCCTTTGCGGGGGAGATGCCCGGCAGGGCAGAGGGGGGTGCTGTCCCGCCGACCTGCCCAGCCAATCGCAGTCACGTCCTCGGGCTGTTCCAGGTTGGGATGGGTAAGTCGAAGTGGCGATCCGTCCCACCCCCCTCTGTCCTGCCGGACATCTCCCCCGCAAGGGGGGAGATCGGATGTCGCTTTGGCTTTCGCCAATCACCAACGCAAGAAACGCAGGTGGCAGCGGCAACCTCAAGCGATTGCCCCGCACGCCTCCAGCGGCGGCAGGGGTGACAGCAGCAGACAAATCCCGTATACTCACATAAAGATGTCTTTATGTCGCTTAAGCGCGACCGTCGCCATGAGGACGAAATATGTCGCAAAACCCATCGTCGCTGGACGACCTGTTCGGCCCCGTCGCGGCCAAGCCCGACGGTTCGGAAGTGCTTGCTGCGCTGACGGCGGCGGCGCGCGAACGCATCCTCATCCTCGATGGCGCCATGGGCACGCAGATCCAGGGCCTGGGCTTCGACGAGAACCATTTCCGTGGCGACAAATTCGCAGAGTGCGCCTGCCATCAGCAGGGCAACAACGACCTGCTGATCCTGACGCAGCCCAAGGCGATCGAGGAGATTCACTATCAATACGCCATCGCCGGGGCGGACATTCTTGAAACCAACACCTTCTCCTCGACCTCCATCGCCCAAGCGGATTATGGCATGGAGGACGCGGTCTACGCTCTGAACCGCGACGGTGCACGGCTGGTGCGCAGGGCAGCGGCAAGGGCCGAGCAGGAGGACGGCAAGCGTCGTTTCGTCGCCGGTGCGCTGGGGCCGACCAACCGCACCGCCTCGATGTCGCCCGACGTCAACAATCCCGGCTACCGCGCCGTGACATTCGACGAATTGCGCCTTGCCTATGGCGAGCAGCTGCGCGGTCTCATTGACGGCGGTGCCGACATCATTCTGATCGAGACCATTTTTGATACGCTGAATGCCAAGGCGGCAATCTTCGCCTGCAACGAGATCTTCATCGAGAAGGGCGTGCATCTGCCGGTGATGATTTCCGGCACGATCACCGACCTGTCGGGCCGCACGCTGTCGGGCCAGACGCCGACGGCTTTCTGGCATTCGGTCCGCCACGCCAACCCGTTCACGATAGGCCTCAATTGCGCGCTGGGCGCCAAAGCCATGCGCGCGCATCTGGACGAAATATCCGGCGTCGCCGACACCTTTGTGTGCGCCTATCCGAATGCCGGTCTGCCCAACGAATTCGGCCAATATGACGAAAGCCCGGAGTTCATGGCCGCGCAGATCGAGGATTTCGCCCGCGACGGCCTGGTCAATATCGTCGGTGGCTGCTGCGGCTCGACACCCGACCACATCCGCGCCATCGCACAGGCCGTGAAGAAATATCCGCCGCGCGCTGTTCCCGACATCGAGCCGCAGATGCGCCTTTCGGGGCTCGAGCCGTTCACGCTGACCGACGAGATTCCGTTCGTCAATGTCGGCGAGCGCACCAATGTCACCGGCTCGGCGAAATTCAGGAAGCTGATCACCGCGGGCGACTATGCCGCGGCGCTCGAAATCGCCCGCGACCAGGTCGCCAACGGCGCGCAGATCATCGACATCAACATGGACGAAGGCCTGATCGATTCGAAGCAGGCAATGGTCTGTTATCTCAACCTGATCGCCGCCGAGCCGGACATCGCCCGTGTACCCGTGATGATCGACAGCTCCAAATGGGAGATCATCGAAGCCGGCCTGAAATGCGTGCAGGGCAAGCCGCTGGTCAATTCCATCTCGATGAAGGAGGGCGAGGAGGCTTTTCTGCACCATGCGAAGCTCGTCCGCGCGTATGGCGCGGCGGTGGTCGTCATGGCCTTCGATGAGGACGGCCAGGCCGACACCCAGGCGCGCAAGGTCGAAATCTGCACCCGCGCCTACAGACTGTTGACCGAGCAGGCCGGATTCCCGCCCGAGGACATCGTTTTCGACCCGAACATCTTTGCCATCGCCACCGGCATCGATGAGCACAACAATTACGGCGTCGACTTCATCGAAGCCGCCAGGCAGATCACCGCGACGCTTCCCCATGTCCACATATCGGGCGGCGTGTCGAACCTCTCCTTCTCGTTTCGCGGCAACGAGCCGGTGCGCGAGGCCATGCATGCCGTGTTCCTCTACCATGCCATCCAGGCCGGCATGGACATGGGCATCGTCAACGCCGGACAGCTTGCCGTCTATGACACCATCGATCCGGAACTGCGCGAAGCCTGCGAGGACGTCGTCAACAACCGCCAGCCGAAGGGCGGCGGCAGCGCGACCGAACGCCTGCTGGAACTCGCCGAACGTTTTAGGGGCACGGCGGGCAAGGAAGCGCAGGAACGCGATCTCGCCTGGCGCGACTGGCCGGTCGAGCAGCGCATTTCGCACGCACTGGTCAACGGCATCACCGAATTCATCGACCAGGACACGGACGAGGCGCGGCGCGCCGCCGAGCGTCCGCTGCACGTCATCGAAGGTCCGCTGATGGCAGGCATGAATGTCGTCGGCGACCTGTTCGGCGCGGGAAAGATGTTCCTGCCGCAAGTGGTGAAATCCGCCCGCGTCATGAAACAGGCCGTCGCCGGCCTGCTGCCGCACATGGAGGCGGAGAAGCTGGCGAATGCCGCCAAAGGCGTCGACACCGGCGAGCGCCAGACCGCCGGCAAGATCCTGATGGCGACGGTGAAGGGCGATGTCCACGACATCGGCAAGAACATCGTCGGCGTGGTTCTGGCCTGCAACAATTACGAGATCATCGACCTCGGCGTCATGGTGCCGGCGGCAAAGATCCTGCAGACGGCGCGCGAGCTAAAGGTCGACATCATCGGCCTGTCCGGCCTGATCACGCCCTCGCTCGACGAGATGGCGCACATGGCCGCCGAGATGGAGCGCGAGGGTTTTGACATTCCGCTGTTGATCGGCGGTGCTACGACCAGCCGCGTGCATACCGCAGTAAAGATCCATCCGCGCTATATCAGTGGCCAGACCGTCTATGTCGCCGATGCCAGCCGCGCGGTCGGCGTGGTGTCGGCACTTTTGTCGAACGAGACCAGGGGCGGTTATGTCGACAACGTTCGCGCCGAATACAAGAAGGTCGCCGATGCGCATGCGCGCAGCGAAGCCGACAAGCAGCGCCTGCCGCTGGCCAAGGCGCGGGCCAACGCCCACCGGATCGACTGGTCGGCCTACGCGCCGCCAAAACCGGCCTTCCTCGGCCTGAAAACCTTCGAAGCCTGGGATCTGGCCGAGCTCGCGCGCTATATCGACTGGACGCCGTTCTTCCAGACCTGGGAGCTGAAGGGTCGCTATCCCAAAATCCTCGACGACGAGGCGCAAGGGCCGGCGGCACGCCAGCTCTTCGACGACGCCCAGGCGATGCTGGCCAAGATCATTGCGGAAAAATGGTTCGCGCCAAAGGGCGTCATCGGCTTCTGGCCGGCGAATACCGTCGGCGACGACATCAGGCTGTTCACCGATGATGCCAGGTCACAGGAACTGGCTACCTTCTTCACGCTGCGCCAGCAGCTGACCAAGCGCGACGGCAAGGCGAACGTCGCGCTGTCGGATTTCGTCGCGCCATTGGACAGCGGCAAGGCCGACTATCTCGGCGGCTTCATCGTCACCGCCGGCATCGAGGAAGCGGCGATCGCCGAGCGCTTCGAACGTGCCAACGACGACTACTCGTCGATCATGGTCAAGGCGCTGGCCGACCGTTTCGCCGAAGCCTTCGCCGAACGCCTGCACGAGAAGGTGCGCAAGGAGTTCTGGGCCTATGCGCCGGATGAGGATCTGGCGCCGGACGAGCTGATCGGCGAACCCTATCGCGGTATTCGCCCGGCGCCCGGTTATCCGGCGCAGCCCGACCACACCGAGAAAGCGACGCTTTTTCGCCTGCTCGACGGCGAGCGCAACGCCGGCGTCAGCCTGACCGAGAGCTTTGCGATGTGGCCGGGCTCCTCCGTGTCGGGTATCTACCTGTCGCACCCCGAAAGCTATTACTTCGGCGTGGCCAAGGTCGAGCGCGACCAGGTCGAGGACTATGCGCGCCGCAAGGCCATGCCGCTAGCCGAGGTCGAGCGCTGGCTCGGCCCTATACTCAACTATGTGCCGACCCCCTTCGCCGAAGCCGCGCAGTAAGGCAGCAGCTTTGACCTGACATCGCGGTCGATGACCAGGTGCATCGCTTCGAGAGCAACGGCCTGGCCCACTCATCATGCGATGAAAGGAGAGCCCTGTGCAGACCCCGACTGCAGAAGAAATGGAAATCCGCAAAGGCCTGGATGACCTGGTGCAGGCATTGCGGGCCAAGGACATAGAAGCCCTGATGGCACACTATGCCGTGGCTACTGTCGTATTCGACATCAGGCCGCCGCTGCGGATCGAGAGCGCCGGTGCCTATCGAAAGAATTTTGAGGCGTGGTTTGCCTCGGTTGACGGTCCGATCGATTACGAGGTGCACGAGCTGCTCGTCACAGTCAGAGATGACGTGGCGTTCTGCCATGGTCTGTGCCACGTCAGAAGCAAAAGAACCAACGGCGAGAAGGCCGACTATTGGGTGCGGGTGACATCGGGTTTGCGGAAGATGAGCGACCGCTGGATGATCACGCACGAACACATATCCATGCCAATCGATCTCCGGACAATGCAGGCACAGCCGGAGTTTCAGTCGTAGCTGCGCGGACGTTTCGCACGACAACAAATTTCTTCCGGCGCTGCCCGTCGACCGACCTCGCGAAGAGGCTTGCCGAATTCGCTCACCAATCGATCAGCCCCGGTGGTGCGCCGTACCGCCACGGATTGACGCGCGACACTTTAGCTGCAAGGTATATTAACGTTCTGTTTACCATATATATTGGTCTCGGCAGGGACTTGAGGGGGCAATTTGGAACCGTTTCTGGGCGCGAACCGCCTTAATTGGGATGATCGAGCCGAACTGCATTCGACCGACACGACGGGCAGCTACCACATAGAAAATGTGCTGGCTGGCGGATCCAATCTCTATGAGCTGGAAACGCGCGAGGTCGGTGATATTGTCGGCAAGGATATCGTTCATTTGCAATGCCATATCGGGCTCGACACAATCAGCTTGAAGAATCTGGGCGCGGGCAGCGTGACCGGCCTCGACTTTTCACCGACGGCGATCGCAGCGGCGCGGGATTTCGCTGCAAAGGCAGGCACTGACGTCCGCTTCGTGGAGGCGCCACTGTTCGAGGCAGTCGAAGCGCTTGGCCGGACCTTTGACATCGCTTACGTTACCTGGGGTTCGGTAAACTGGCTTGACGACGTGTTCCGTTGGGCGCGGGTGGTTGCCGATCTCCTGCGGCCCGGCGGCCGGCTCTATCTCGCCGAGGGCCATCCGTTGATGTTCCAGTGTGACCGCAAGGCTGCGACGCTGGAGTTCAAGCATGACTGGCGAACGCCAATAGCTCGACCACTCGCATGGAACGAGGAACTCACCTATACCGGCGACGACCGCATCTTGAAACATCCGCGCTACTATGAGTGGATTCATCCGGTCAGCGACGTGGTGAACGCGCTGATTTCAGCTGGGCTGACGCTGGATTTTCTCAATGAGCATGACACGGTTTCGTGGCAGCACTTTTCATTTGCCGTGAGGGCCGGCAAGGATATGTACGGCCTGCCAGAGAACTCTCCCAAGATCCCAATGGCCTATTCCATTGGCGCGACGAAACGTAGCGTCGGCAAGATACCCTACCTGGTTACCGCCAAGGCGATTGAGGGCCACTAATGCATGTCGCGCAAAAGCATGCCCTCGGGCTTGAACCGAGGGTATGCGGCGGTTTTGCAGTAACGACATGCATAAAACAAAACTTGAAGCGCGTCGCATGAATCCATTCAGCCGCGACGCGCTTTAAGGCGTCAGCCGGAGCCGCAGGTCCGTGTCAGCCACTCCGGCCACCTCAGGAGGTTGGAGGGTGCAAAATTTTTTAGGACCCGTGAAGGTCAAAATTAAACATTGATAGCTAATATACCTTGGTCGGGTTGGCCCAGAACCTGAATAGTATCTGAGGAATCGCCTATTGGCTCCTTTCCGCGCTAGGTTCGGCGGTATCAAGAAGGCCGTTTTCTCGTCGGCAAATATCCCGGCGGCAATGGCGGTGATCGTTATTGCCGTTGGCGCAGCGTTCGCGGACCACCAGAACAAAGTCGTCTCGGATCAAGCCGCCCGAGCGGATGTCCTAGCCAAGGTCAATCTTATCCGCGCCAAGCTTGAAGGCAACATCAACGGAAACCTTCAACTGGTGCAGGGACTGGTCGCGGCGGTCGTGACTGAGCCCTATATGGGACAACAACGCTTCGCCTCGCTGGCGAGCAACCTGTTTGGCAGGGGCTCGCAATTGAAGAATATTGCTGGCGCGCCCGATCTGGTCATTTCTCTGATGTACCCGATGAATGGCAACGACAAGGCGATAGGCCTCGATTACCGCAAGGACGAGCGGCAGCGTCTGGCCGCGCTAAGGGCGCGAGACAAGCGCGAGCTAATTCTTGCCGGTCCCGTCGACTTGAGGCAGGGAGGGCAAGGCTTCGTCGGCCGTATTCCGGTCTTTGTACGCAGTGCGGGCAACACCGAAAGGTTCTGGGGCATCATTTCGGCCGTTGTAGACGTTCAGCGCCTTTATAAGGCGAGCGGCCTGCTTGACGATGATCTCGGGATTGACATAGCGCTGATCGGTAAGGACGCTCTCGGTCCAACCGGAGAGCAATTCTTCGGCAATGAGCGCGTCGCAAAGAGCAATCCGGTGACAGCCGACGTCCTGCTCCCGTCCGGTTCGTGGCGGATCGCAGCCATTCCCAAAAACGGCTGGCCTTCGACGCCCGACCACGCGTGGTTCTTGCGCGCCATCATGGCGGTGGCCGGGGCGTTGGTTGTGATCCCATTCCTGGTGACCGGTCGCCTGATTGGCGAGAGACAGCGCAACTATGCGGAACTGAGTCGATTGTCGAGACGCCTGGAACTCGCTCTGGAAGCGTCGGCTATTGGCGTTTGGGAACACGATCTCGCGACCAACGAACTGACGTGGGACGACCGCGTCAATGAAATATACGGCAAACCAGCTGGGGAGGGCCGCGGCTACCTGGACTGGGCGGGAGCAATCCACCCGGATGATTTGGCTGGCGCCAACGCCGATTTCGACCGCGCGATGGCCGACGGCGGGCCATATTTGTCGGAATACCGGATTATTCGGCCGGATGGCGAGATACGTCATGTCCGATCCAAGGCGATAATTTACCGGGCCGCAGACGACACCCCAAAAATGATTGGCGCCGAATGGGATGTGACAGCCGATGTCCTGTTGAACAAGGACCTAGTTCGCGCAAAACAGCTTTCCGAGTCGAAAAATGCAGAACTCGAGTCGGCCAAGGCGCGCATAGAGCACATTGCGCTCCACGATTCGCTGACCGGTTTGCCCAACCGGCGTTACCTCGACCGGGTGCTGGAAGACTACGCGGCAAACGCCAGGCGGACCGGCGGGTATGCCGCACTGCTCCACATAGATCTCGATCGGTTCAAGCACATTAACGATACGCTTGGCCACGCCGCAGGCGACGCAATGCTTGTTCACGCCTCGACCGTGCTCCGATCCAAGGTCGATGGCGAGGGATTCGTCGCTCGGATCGGAGGAGACGAATTCATCGTCCTGTGCGCGGTGCATGACGATATCGAGCAACTGGCGCTGCTCGCTGACCGCGTCATCAGCCAGATGCGGGAACCGGTCTACTATCAGGGCCATCGATGCCGTTTTGGCGTGAGCGTGGGAATTGCAGTCGATAACGGAAAAGATGTCGAAGCCAAACACCTGCTGGTCAACGCTGACATCGCGCTTTACCGGGCAAAGAGTCGTGGGCGCAATCGATACGAGTTCTTCACCGAGGCGATGCAAAGCGAGATCGTCGAGACAAAACGGATTGCCGACGAAATTCTCGGCGGCCTTGAGCGCAACGAGTTCATTCCCTTCTACCAGCCGCAATTTGACGCAAAAACCCTTGAAATTGTTGGGGTTGAGGCGCTGGCGCGATGGCGGCATCCGGAGAAGGGCATTTTGGCGCCCGACGTCTTCCTAAGGATTGCGGAAGAATTGAATGTCGTCTCGATCATCGATCGAAACATATTAGAGCAATCGCTTTTGGATCTCGAAGGGTGGTCTGCTGCGAATCTCCATATTCCGCGGGTGTCAGTCAATGTTTCGGCACGCCGCCTTCAGGATGAGGAACTCATAAAGAGTCTTAGGGAACTAAATATCAAGAAGGGAACAGTTGCCTTCGAGCTCGTTGAGTCAATTTTCCTTGACGAAAATGATGATTTTGTTACCTGGAATCTTGAGCAGATAAAAGAGCTCGGCATTGACATAGAAATAGACGATTTTGGCACGGGCTACGCCTCTATAGTCAGCTTGCTCAAGCTGCAGCCTCGCCGGTTGAAGATAGATCGCCAATTGGTCATTCCTATTGTCAAATCGCCGCAACGAAGGCAGGTCGTCTCATCGATCATTGAAATCGGCAAATCCCTGGGTATCGAGGTCGTAGCCGAGGGTGTCGAGACGATGGAGCACGCACAGACACTCAAGAGCTTGGGCTGCGACATATTGCAGGGTTATGCCTTCGGGCATGCGTTGGATGCCGACGGACTAAAGGCATTTGTTCGATCTCGGCGTCTGCGCCCGAAACGGGTTTTGGATGAACCGCTCCGGTTGGGTAGAGTATAAGCCTCACGTCACAGAGTAGCGCTTCGCTTTGAGTCTTAGGATTTGGAGGTTGGCCGATCACGGCAGCGAAGTTCTGGGGGCCTATGCACCCGACGAGACCTGGCCCCGGACAAGCTGATCGGCGACCCCTATCTCGGCATCGGCCCGGCGCCGGCTATCGACGCAGCCTGATCATACCGAGATGGGACGGACGAGGGTTTTGAATGCAGCGCCCAGTTGAAGTTTAACTTTTTGCAACTACGGTCAAGCTTCACACATCCTCAAGGTCCGCATGGCCGACGAAGCAGAAAAGTCCGAAGTCCTATACATATCTTGGAGGGATACCGATGCGCGGGCTGAGCCCTCATGCTATCGACGATGCGGTGTGCACCGTTCTGCCTTTTCCGACCGTTCGACGCGTCGGGAAGATCCGTCGGACCGTCGAAGTGCTGTCAGATCGAACCGGAAAGGGCGGAAACCAATATTGGAAACAAGTCATCGCGGGCATGCGGACGCAAATGGTGTCCGCTGGCCTGGCCGACGAGGTCATTGACCAGGAACTTCGGGCGTTTGCCGACGAGGTTTTCGGCCGAATCCGGAATTACCGTCAACCCGAAACCAATGGTGCAGCATGAAATCGATTGGCCTTCCGATGCCGCGAATTGCATTCGTGAAATATTGGCGGCCTAATCCATGACGGCAAAAACAAAAGTCCTCGCCGCGCCCGATCACGCGCACCAATCGAACCCGTCGCGCCTCTTAAAGATCGACGGAAGCACCGTCACTATCGACCATACGGCAGCCCAGAAAGCCTTCGGATCATCGGACGAAGATTTCATCAATGGCCTCCTGCGCCAGCTGGTGAATGTCGGCAGCCACGGCAAAACGCCAGACGATAAGGGCACGGCCTTTGTCGCCTCGATCGTGAAAGGCATTGAACCGCAGGATCAGATCGAAGCTATGCTGGCATCCCAGATGGCTGCGGTGCACATGGCGACATGACGTTCGCCCGCCGCCTTGCTCACTGCGAAACTATCCCGCAGCAAGACAGCGCCGAACGTGCTTTCAACAAGCTCACCAGGACGTTCGCGGCCCAGGTGGAAGCCCTAAAGAACCGCACGGGCGGCCAGCAGCACGTCACGGTGAAGCACGTCACGGTGAACGAAGGCGGCCAAGCTATTGTCGGCAACGTCTCGCATGGGGGGCAGGGTGACGGAAAAAAATAACGTCAACCTCATGAACCTAGCGCCTCGGTGTCATGCTCGGTCGAAGCGGACAGGATGCCAGTGTCGATCGCCAGCGGTGAGGGGCAGCGCAGTCTGTCGCATGCACGGTGGGGGCGGTGGCGCACCTGAAGGCAAGCGGAACGGCAACTATCGCAACGGAGGCAGGACCAAACGCACAATGGCAGCCTTGGCGGTTGTCCAGGCAATGGCGCGGATATGTCGGCAGACGATCGATGATCTGCCGGATTAACTGGGAACTAGTCGCGATGCTGCTCGCCGGTTGCGAAGGGGCGCTGTCCCAACATTAGGGGGATGTGAAATGTCCGGCTCTTCTGCAGGACGTCGTTGCCGATCGCACCGCAATCGGCAGCGGCCGGCGAAGCAGGCCGAAGTGCACTTGTCACTGATCAGGGAACGATATCGGCCCCCATGTGTTAGAAATCCATGGACACTTTGGAACCCCAGGGCCACGGGACGGTGGTCGACATTTTGACATCGGAAGTTGCCAATGCCAGGCAGCGCATCCACCGGACCGAGCTCGCGCTTCAACGTACTGAAGAAATGCTGGCCGAGAACCTCGCGCTGCGCAACAGGATACGAACTGCGGTCGAGGCCGCAGACCGCTTGGTGAAGATCGATCCCCCCAGCTTTGAAGGACGTCGCGCGGGTTGAACTGGGCCGGCGTTTCATTCGTCGCGCCCTTCAGGCCACCGGCGCCACCACTCTCGCTCCAGAACTTTGCCAACCACATCTACGTCTGGGCTGCACGCTCGCGAACAGCCGGAACCAACGGCGACCACAAGCGGTTTACCAATCGAAGGGACCGCAATGGATTCGGAATAATGGAACTTTTAGATATGGAACTGGCGCGAGCCCGACAGCGGCTTAATCGGGCCGAGCGCTCCCTTGAGCGTGCGAACGAGATGCTGGATGATGACTGCGGTGTCGGCATCAATATCGCGCTGTGCAGCAGGATACGGGCTGCGCAACAGCGCGTAATTGAGGCCAGATCGCGGTTGACGAAGATCGATCCCACTAGCGCTGACGGAGTTCGCACGGGTTGATCCGGCCCGTCGACGTGCCGCCTCGGGCATATAGGACGATCGGTTCGGCACTCCGGCGGTCGCGCACCAAGCAAGCCAACGCACTGCTTGAGGCGACGCGTTCGGTCCTAAGGCCAACCATTTTGCTTGGCGATCTCAACGAATGGCGGGTGCACAGCAGATCCTCGTTGCTGGCGCTACTGCCGCATTTTGGTCCAATTCACACCGTGCTGTCCAGTTTCCCTTCGCGATTCCCTTTGCTTGCGCTCGATCGGATCGTGGCCAAACCACCAAGTCTGATTTCCAGCCTCGAAGTGCACCATACATCGCTATCTCGGATCGCCTCCGATCATCTACCGATCATGGCACGATTAAATCTCCAGGGGATTCGACAGCTGCATTTGCAACCAGATTACCTTTGAAGGGTTCTTGCTACGACTTTGAGCGAGGCCGGGTTTCTATCGCTGAAGGGTAGAAAATTTTATGGAAGTATCCATTACGCGGATTGCACACGACAACATCAAAGCAGGCAAGAGCGGCTTGCTGCTGGTCCCGGACAATTATGACGCCTTCGCCGGGCGCGTTCTGGCGGCAAGGAGTGCCGTTCGCAGTCTCGATCTCATGTACTACCTTTGGCACGATGACCACACTGGCCGCTTGCTCTTACAGGAAGTTTTCCGGGCCGCTGAGCGCGGTGTGCGAGTTCGCATGCTCCTTGATGACGCCAATCCGCGAAAGAACGATGCGGCCTATCTGGCCTTGAGCAATCATCCAAACATCGAGTTGAAGTTGTTTAATCCGAGCGGCGTCAGGCAACGCAGCGTCATGCGCGCTGTGGAAATTGTATTGCGACTATTTGCGTTGACCCGGAGGATGCACAACAAGGCATGGATCGCTGACGACAACGTTGCTATCGTAGGCGGGCGCAACGTTGGCGACGCCTATTTCGACGCAGCAGAAACCAATTTTCGCGACTTAGACGTGCTGCTCCTCGGTCCTGCCGTGCAGCAAACCGCCGAAATATTTGAGGCATTCTGGGCTTGCGGGGACGCGAAATCAATCAGTGTCCTGGGTCCAGCCGCGGAGAACGAGCATTCCGATTTGTTTTCGGGAAGCGATCTCGAAACCGAATCAATGCTTTTGAACGGGATCGGTGACCGAGGGTCCATCGCAGAGTTCATCGCGGCCAGCAACGACGTGCATTGGGTGGATCGAGTTCGGGTGATTTCCGATCCTCCAGAGAAGGTGAGAGGTTGGAGACGTCGCAGCTGGCTTACCAAGGAGTTGCTTCCCCTCATAAAGTCGGCGCGCAACAATCTGGAAATTGTATCTCCCTATTTCATCCCTGGCAAAAGGGGCTCCGCGGTCCTGATGGACCTCGTCAGCAATGGGGTTGACGTTTCCGTTTTGACCAATTCCTTGGCCGCTACAGACGTCGCCGCGGTTCATGGGGCTTATGCAAACTATCGCAAGCGATTGCTGAGGAATGGCGTAAGACTGTTCGAGCTCCAGCCCTTCACTCGCGGTCAGGGAATTTCGGTGTTTGGCTCCAAGGGTGCCAGTCTGCACACCAAATCGTTCACGGTTGACGACAGGGCTGGGTTCGTCGGTTCCTTCAATTTTGATCCCCGGTCAGTGTCTTTGAACTCGGAGATGGGCGTGCTCTTTGAGGATGCCGAATTAGTCAGTGAACTTCGGCGCTTTTTTCAAGCGGAGATATCACTAGAAACCAGCTATCGGCTGGAACTAAAGAACAATGTGCTGCACTGGCATGGATGCGAAGAAGGCAAACTCCAAGAATACACACACGAACCAGAGGCCGGAATTTTTCGCCGGGTTCTGGCGGCCTTGGTCCGCCACCTTCCGGTTGAGTCTCAGCTTTAGCCAGACCCACTAAGATAGCATAGGTGCTAACGGCGGGATCGACGCGGCGTTCTTGCCGCGAGCCGGGTACGGCATACCTGAAGAACGGCGACGTGAATGTGCCAAGCACAGCGCCCCGGGGCCGCGGTGGAAAGGCCGGGAGCATGCAGCATCCGCCCCCTGGCAATTGTCAGCTTGCTGCCGCCGATCGCGTGAAGACGATGGTGACCTTCGTCCCTTCGCTGGCGCTCGAGGCGACGTTGAACTTTGCCTTGGCGTTCTCTGTCAGCGAGCGCGCGATCAGCGCGCCGAGCTTGCCGGGCTTGGGCCATGTCTCCCCTTCCGGCAGGCCGATACCGTCGTCCGCAACTATCACCAGGCAGCCGTCGCCATCGGCGATGCTGTGCAGCTTTATCGTCCCGCCTTCACGCCCTTGGAATGCATGCTTGAGTGCATTTGTGAGCAATTCGTTCACGACCAGTCCCGTTGGCATGGCGACGTTGATCGATACCGGATAGGTATCCACCTTCATGTCGAGGCGGATCCCCTCAACTGCATGCGACCCCATCACCGCGGAGGCGATCTGGCTAAGATAAACGCCGAGATCGACCTCATCCTTCTGCTCGTCTGCCGATAGCGTCTGGTAGAGGATCGCCAGAGCGTCGACGCGGCCGGCGAGCCTCTCAAATCTTTTCTGGTCGGGCTCGGTCGCGTTACGGGTTTCTAGACGGATCAATGCGGTGATCATCTGTAAGTTGTTCTTCACCCGGTGCTGCAGTTCGCGCAACAGGGTGTCCTTCTCACGGACGCGCTCCTCCACCAAGCGCGCTTCTTCAGATTCGCCATGGGATGAGACGTCGACCAGAGCCACCAGTCGGAAGCAGTTCGTGCCGTTATCGTCCACGATGATGTTTGAATAAACGTCGACAAGAGCCGGGTTGGCCCCGACGGGCTCCAGCCGGAAAGTGCCGACGAAATCGGTTTCCTCGACCAAGGCCTCGGGCAGAGGCCGGCCCTTCTGCTGGTGGATGCCAATGCCGGAAAGTGCTCCCCAGTTTTGCCGGGTAAGCTCGGCTGCCTTCAGGCCTGACACTTTTTCGAATTCTGGATTAGCATAGACGACGCGCTCCTTCGCGCCTAAGTCCGACACGGCGATAGCGATCGGCACCTGGTCAAGAAATTTTTTGAACTGCTCGCTTTCCAGCGCGGTGGCAAGGTCCGGTGTATCGAGCAATTGCTCAACTGCCTCAGCCTTGTCTGAATCTGATGTCATCTTGGTCGCCTGTGCTTTGCGTGGGAGCCTCAGTCTCAGTCATGCACTTTGCTCGACACCGACAACGCTGGAAGCGGCTGCGCGATGTCAGGAGTAGGACGAGCCCGCGTCACGGAGCGGCAGAGCCATGGGCAACACAGGCCGTCTTGCTGAGAGTTCAGTCAACCTTGCGTCACTTTGCACGGCCACGACCTTTTTTCCAACAGCGTTGTGCCAAAATCCCGTCTCTGCCAATCGAAATTGACGATCTGCACGTCGCCGGAACTGCCGACAGAATATTTCCGCCA
Organism: Mesorhizobium sp. WSM4850; assembly: GCF_055811735.1. NCBI lineage: Bacteria > Pseudomonadati > Pseudomonadota > Alphaproteobacteria > Hyphomicrobiales > Phyllobacteriaceae > Mesorhizobium > Mesorhizobium sp. WSM4850. The sequence continues at coordinate 56,175 of NZ_JBVVPV010000038.1, forward strand.
TTTGCAATGGGCTCACCTGGCAGCGGCGGCGCCGGTGGCGGCATGCGGTGGCCAAACCGCACCCCGCATGTGCTCATCCAGGTCTGGCTGCTTCGCCGCGACACGATCGGGCGAAACGGTATGCTGCGCCGGTTCCGGCCGCCTTGGAGTTGCCCGGGTTGGCTCGCGGGACCTATCGGGTCATCGCCTGGGATACCGCGGCCGGCAGGCAAACGGGGGAATGGCAAGCGAATTCCGACATGGCTGAAACTTGATGTGCCGCCGTTCTGTGCCAATGTGGCGCTTGCCATTCGCCGAACCTGAGCAGGATGGAGACTGCGCCTGAAGGTATTCATTTGCTCGCTGATCTGACTTGTCATTGCCCAAGGTCTTTGCAACTTCGTCGCCAATGCCGATGTCAGTGATCTGCGCCAAGCGAAGTTGCGCGGAGATCTCACGAGATCTGCGCATTAGGTGTTGCGCTCGCCCGAACGCGACTGCTGGTTGGCAGCATCGGCCGATCCGCCCAGCGTGTCGGCGACCGTGGCACCTCGCGCACCCATCGGCTGCTGCGCACCTGTGGTGGTGTCCTTGGCTGTCTGGTGCTCCATCTCGGCATTGAGCTCCGCCCCCACAATCAGGACAATCACAGAGATCCAGGTCCACATCATCAAGCCGATGACTGCCCCCAGGGCTCCATACGTCGCGTTGTAGTCGGCGAAGTTCTCAAGATAATAGGAAAACCCTATCGAGACCGCGATCCACACCCCAGCCGCGAGGAAGGCGCCCCATGTCGCCCATTGCCACTTTGCCCTTTCGCGGCTGGGGCCGTAGCGGTAGATCAGCGTGATCCCGAGGCCGACCAGGATCAGCATCATCGGCCACCGAAAGATCCGCACAAGGGCTTCGGTCCAACCGCCGAGGTTCAGCAGCGCAAGCATGGCCGGCACGATCCCCACCGAGACGATAAAGCCGATACCGATGAGGATGGCGCCAAGTGTGAAGCCCAAGGCCAGAAGATTCAGATGGATAAAGCCGCGCTTTTCACTCTCCTCGTAGGCGATGTTCATGGCTTCGAATAGCGTCTTGATGCCGTTACTGGCGCTCCACAGTGCGACGGCAAGGCCGAACATGAAGCCGAAGCTGAGCGCGCCAGTCTTCTGAGCGGCCAAGGACGCAAGCTGAGATCTGATAATGTCCAGACCGTCCGAAGGCAGTACGCCGCCAAGGAACGCAATGTGCTCAGCGATGGTCTGAGGATCGGCGACAAAACCGTAGATGGACACGAACGCGGCAAGCGCGGGAAAGAGCGCAAGGAGCAGATAGAATGCGGCCCCGGCCGCGATCAGCATAACACGGTCCTCGTTTACTTCAGCAAAGACCCGCCACAGCACGTCTTTCCAGCCCCGGCTGGGAATCTGTGAGGGCCATTCGGCATCGCGTCCGCGGCCCTCCCGCTCGGCCCGCCGCTCAAGCTGCACTTGATCTTCGTAAGCGTCGTCGGTTGTTTTTTTCGACATGGCTGCCGGCCCGGAGCATCTTCTTCGCGGGCAAACGTATGAAAGCGCCAAAGGATGCAGGTGCAGACCTGCGCCCGCAAACAAACATCCGCCGTCTGCAGAAACACTGCGCCACCCCATGCGACGAGTTCATGTGATAGCGATACTGCCCTGCCCAGGACCTCAGTGGCTGTTCCAGCGACCAATCAGAATAACCAGCTTTCTACCATCTCAGCCAATCGTGGTGGTCGGCTGATTGCGTTTTAACTTTGGCGCGGCCGGCCGGCGGGGATTCTGGGCGTGGGCGGTCGGGAGCTGGTGCCTCTTGGCGTCCAGCCGCTCCAGCATGCAACCGACGATAGCCTGAAAGCCGGGCTCCATGGCCTCTTGGCAATCGATCTCCCGATCCGCGTATTCGCCCTGTCGTCTTGGCGGTCTGATCATCCAGGCGTCCTCATAGATATCCCTCGCCGTCGGACTCGCGTCGCCGGATCAAGCCAGGCGATGCGCCCTCACTATCCAAAACGAAGCCCATTCGCCTCCTGTGTATTTCAACCAGCTCGCGGTCGCATTCGGGCACGCAGCGGTCGCTGCAACCGACATTCACAACTACCTGTGCGAAAGCGACGGCGAGCGCCCACCACGCGGTTGACCCGCAGACATCACCGCTGGACGTTGTTCCTTGGTCTTCCCCAGCGCGCCAATTCGAAAAACGACCGGACGTCTATTTCGCCGTGGGCATTGTTGGCCGCCAGGGAGCAACCGGATCGGAGGCCAGGCGGTGTCACGATTGGCGGGAGGCATCGTTCTCGCAGAGAATTCTTTTAGGTGGAAGGGCTGGTCTCGCCGCCGGCGACTTTGGCGAGCAGCATCCCCAAGGTCAGGCGCGCTCGTTCATGGCTGCGCCGACAAAAATATTCTCAAGAAGCTCGACAGATACAGACGCCAAGTATCAGAGCAGGATGCGATCCTCGATAGCGAAATGCCTGGCGGAGCGGGAAGTGAATTGAACCAGGGGTTGACCCCACGAAGTCAGAGTGACGTGCAGCGAGACGTCTCAAGGGAACCTTTCCGGCGTTGTGCGCTTGTTGAGCATGCGTTTCACAACCCCGTGAGCGACAACAAAAAACGCTGGAACCAAAAGGAAATCCGCCATGGCGAAAGAAAAGACATTGGATGATCTCTTCCTCGATACGCTCAAAGATATCTATTACGCGGAAAAGAAGATCCTGAAGGCGCTTCCCAAGATGGCGCGCGCCGCCTGATCGGCCGATCTGAAGGCAGCCTTCGAGAAGCACAAGGACGAAACCGACGGTCATGTCGAGCGCCTGCAGCAGGTTTTCGAGCTCCTTGGCAAGCGGGCACAGGGCAAGACGTGTCCCGCGATCGACGGCATCATCGAGGAGGGCGAGGAGATTATGGAGGAGTTCAAGGGAACTCCCGCACTGGACGCCGGTCTGATCTCCGCTGCCCAGGCTGTCGAGCACTACGAGATCACCCGCTATGGCACGCTGAAGCGCTGGGCCGAGGTTTTGGGCATGAGCGACGCCGCCAAGCTGATCGAACAGACGCTCGGCGAAGAGTCTATGACAGACGAGGCGCTCACCGGATTGGCGGACGCCTCGGCCAACGAAATGGCCAAGGCCGCCTGATCACACACCAGCCACCCCAACTGTGTTGGGGTGGCTATTTTACTTCCAACATCGTCTTTCGATAGGAGGCAATCATGGGTCGTGGCATTCTACTCTGGCTGCTCGGAGTTCCTATTCCGATCATCATCCTTCTCGCGCTGTTCATGCGGTAGGAGGAATCCATGGCATCAACCATCCTGGCGACCGACGGTGCCGCGCCGGTCGAGTCCTCGTCATCCGCAGTCAACTGGGGACCGATCATCGCCGGCGCCTTCGCTGCCTCGACCCTGACGTTCATCCTGATGCTTCTCGGGTCCGGCCTCGGGCTCACGATGGTGTCTCCATGGTCCAACGAAAGCGCCAGCGTCACCACCTTCGCTGTGTCCACTGCGATCTGGCTGGTCATCGTGCAATGGTTGTCATCCGGGCTCGGGGGTTACCTCACCGGGCGCCTTCGCACCAAATGGGTCGGCATTCATACGGACGAGACGTTCTTCCGGGATACCGCGCACGGATTCATGGCCTGGGCGCTGGCGACGCTTCTGGTCGTGTTCGTGCTCGGTTCGGCGCTGTCCGCGGCAATCGGCACCGGCGTCAAGGCGGCCTCGACAGTGGCCTCGGGAGCAGCAATGGGTGCCTCGGCAGGGGCGACCGCAAACGCCGGGAACGACGGAGGCAGCGGCGCGGCGTCGTATTTCGTCGATGCGCTGTTCCGCCCGAACGATCCTTCCAGGCTGGCGGCGCCGGGCGCGGAGGGCGATGCGACAGCAGCCGCACAAGCCTCCCGCATCCTCATTACGAGTGCAGCGGCCGGCGAAGTCTCGGCCGACGACAAGACTTATCTGGGCCAACTCGTGGCCGCTCGCACTGGCTTGTCGCAAGCGGATGCTACTGCCCGGGTTGATGCGGTGCTTGCTCAGGTCGAGGCGGCCAAAGTCCAAGCACAGGAAGCAGCCGACCCAGCTAGAAAAGCCGGCGCCAGCTTCGCGCTGGTTGGCGCGCTTTCTCTCATGATCGGTGCGTTCATCGCCAGCGCAGCGGCAGCGTTAGGCGGCAAGCAGCGCGACCACGAAGAAGACGCGCTCCATCTCACAGCCACTCGAAGCTGAAGACGTCTACTCCAGGCCGACCGAGAGGATCGGCCGGACTCCATTCTCCCGCCGCGTTCCCTTGTTTTTGTGCAACGCAGCAACGATATTGCTGCACGTGCGTTGCACGGATGGCCGTCCATTCCGGGCGTCACAACAGGGACGGCTCCATTGCGAAAAATCTCTGATACCATCGCCCGCCTTGCCGCGCTGCAGGCGCGACTTGCCGCACATCCCGCCGACCTCGGTGCGTCAGACCACCTCCGGACGCTGGCCGACTTCGGTATCAATCCTGGCGGGTTGGAAGCGAAGTTCTACATTCCCAATGACCTATCCAAGGGCACCCCGCTCGTCGTCGTGCTGCATGGCTGCACCCAGAACGCGGCCGGCTATGACCATCATTCCGGCTGGTCCCAACTCGCCGACGAGGCTGGCTTCGCGCTGCTCTTTCCCGAACAGCAACGCGGCAACAATCCGAACCTCTGTTTCAACTGGTTCCAGCCTGGCGACACCAAACGTGGTTCGGGCGAGGCGCTTTCGATTCGCCAGATGATCGAGACGATGGTCGTCACCCACGGTCTCGACCGAAGGCGAATCTTCATCACCGGCCTCTCGGCCGGAGGCGCAATGGCAGCGGCCATGCTTGCGACCTATCCGGAAGTGTTTGCCGGCGGTGCGTTAATTGCCGGCCTGCCCTACGGCAGCGCAACGACAATCCCGGAGGCCTTCGATCGCATGCGCGGCCACGGCGGTCGTTCGGAACAGGATCTGCAACGGGCCCTCCGCGGCGCATCGGATCATCGGGGACCGTGGCCGAGGATTTCGATTTGGCACGGTGCCGCTGACCACACGGTTTCGCCTTCCAACGCGGAAGCGATCGCAGGCCAGTGGCGGGGAGTCCACCGGCTTGAGAAAGCGCCGACGCGTCGGGAAGCTGCCGGACCGCACGCAAAGCAGGTCTGGCGTAACGGGGCGGGAGATGCCTTGATCGAAATCAACATGATCGCCGGGATGGGCCACGGCACGCCGCTCGGCAACGGCCTCGGCGCTCCGGGGCCTTATATGCTTGATGTCGGCATCGCCTCCACACGCGAGATCGCGCAGTTTTGGGGGATCGCGGCAACCGAGGATAGCGCCTCCCGGAAATCGAGGCCGCAATTGCCCGCCAGCCAACGGCAACTACCCCAGTCACCGGCGCCAAGTATACAAAATGCGAAGACGAAGCCCCCGCAGCCGACTACCATCCATCAATCGCGCCAGCCCGGCGTGAAGAAGATCATTGAAGATGCCCTGCGGGCGGCGGGCCTGATGCGCTAGGCGGACGGCGCGAATCGCTCGCCGACTGTCTCGCCGGCCCCGCGAAGGTCAAGCGGCTCCGACCAGGCAAGGGAACGCGTCGTTCTTTGGAATCGGTGACCGCTTTTCATTGAGCGGTCGCCATGCACCTCGTCCAGATCCTGCTTCCCCGCGCGGACAACACCGGTCGCCCATTTGGCTGGGAAGATTTCGACCGTGTGAAGGAAGACCTGGCCAGCCGTTTCGACGGCGTCACAGCCTACCTGCAGGCGCCCGCGGAAGGTTAGTGCCAGGATGGCGAGCAGTCCAGCACAGATGAAATCGTCATCTTCGAAGTGATGGTGGATGATGTCGATCTGCCGGACTGGCGCAAACGGCGCGCCGAGCTAGAACGGCGGTTCCGGTAGGACACGGTGATCGCCCGCTACATGCCAATGGCGCTCGTATAGAGCGCCGATATCATGCCATCAACGTCAATCCGCAAGACCGAGTACGATCCGGAGACAAGGGTTCTCTCGGTGTGGTTCGTCGCGAGCGGCACGCGTTATGACTACGAGGCTGTGCCGCCGGAGACCTATGCGGCGTTCCGAAACGCCTTCGTAAAGGGCCGGTTCCTCAACGACCACTTTCGCGACCGTTGCCGGCACCGCCCCATTGCCGAAGCATAGCGAGCGTTGCCTGCACGCGGAGACTCATGCGCCGGTTTCGGAGTTTGACGCGCCGGCTGGCTTTGATTCCGGGGAGCCCTTGTGGCGTAGGAAAATCGACAGCAGGACCAGGACGGCCGTCGACATGAATTCCGACTGCCAGTTCTGAAAGGACTCGAACCATAGCTGGGCGTCGAGAAGATAGTCTCCCAGGGATTGAACCTCGCCGCCGTGCCAAAGCGCCTCCTCGTTCGCGGCCGCCAGGCTCGCCCACCAATGCAAGGCAAATGAGATGATGAACAGCAGGGCCAGCGCCAAGCCCAGCGAGTATGAATAGAGCCACGACAGGATCGGGTTGCGCCTGCGGGTGGCGGTCGGAAGTTCGTCCTCGGGCCGGTTGGGATCATCGGGATCACGAGACTCGGCGGAACCGCGCTGGAACAGCATTGCAGTCAGCATGACATAGGCCGACATCTGCAGGAATTCGCTTTCCCAGTTCTCGAACAGCGCCGAGAGGAAGTCGCCGCTCGCAAGATAGGAGAGCAGCCCAATCGATGCCGAACCGTGGTTCTGAAGCTCTTCATTGTAGGCCGTATGACCCGACCAGATCATGCCAGTCGCACTGAACAAGAACATCGCCACCAGGGCGATCGTCAGTCCATTGTCCCGGAAAAAGCTTTTCATGGTCGTCTCCCTCGGCAGCTCCGGCTAACGCCAGTTCTCCAGAACCTCTTCGATCATCACCGCCTCGACTTGCTCGCTGAAGCGAGAGCGGTAGAGCTCCAACAGTGCCTCATGCGTCTGGTCAACCGAACTGCAGATGGCATCGGTCGCAAGGACGACACGAAAACCACGGTCGATGGCGCCGAGGACCGTGGCAAGCACGCAGACGTCGGTTTCGCCGCCGGTGATGACCAGCGTGTCGATCCCTGACCCATTGAGCATCGCGTCGAGCCGGCCTTCAGTCCACGGCGAATAGACATGCTTGTCGAGCGTTCTTGCCGGCGGCACGAACCGCGCCAGAGAAGGCATCAGATCGACGAGGCCGGCATCGATGTTGGCAAGGGTGACCTCGGCCCAACGCTGATAATACCGCGCCCACATGCCCGGTCCTTCGCCAGGCCGAGCGGCCGGAACAAAACGTGTGAACAGCGTTTGCTGCGGATGTCTTGCGGTCAATTCCTCGATGACCGGCAGCACGTTTTGCGCCCACGGCACGGCCCAAGGCCCGCCCGGCGCGAACAGGCGCTGCATGTCAACGCAAAGATGTAGGGAATTCTCACCAAGCGGACCGTGTACCAGGCCTAGGGCGGCCATGATCAGCCGCGGCCGCGGTGGGGTGATGCATAGTCTCTATCTGAGCGCGGGCGTAGCCCGGGAGGTCCCGCCGTAGCCTCGCATCTCTGCCAATCCGCCTTTAGCCGTTGCCGGTTCATGGTCTTGTCAGGCGGGCCGCTTGCGCCTCCTGCACGTCGATGGCGTACAGCAGTTCGCCGTTCTCGTCGCGCAGGCGCACGAGCCAACCTGAAAGATCGTCCGTGCCCGGCTAAAGGTCGACCAGAATATCGATAGCGCATCGAACCGCTTCCTCCCGCGCAGCCTCTAAACTTGGCATCCTGGAGGGAAGAACCTGACGGCCGCGTCCGCCGATACTCGAAGATATAGAGCCCGCCGTTTTCGTCATTCGCCGCTGTGACGGCGACTTCGTCAAAATTGCCATTGCTTCGGGCATCATAGTCGTTCACAGCCAAATCGAAGGTCGCGATCTGGACCAGGATCGCCTTCGCTCGATTGATAGCGGCCTCGTTGTTTCCGCCGTCAACGCGTGCCAGGTCGACGGCAACGCAGTCACCGCCTTCGCCGCAGAAGATCACGCGCAGGATGGGCTGTCCGGTCGGGGCGGTTGCCTGGGTAACTTCGGTTCGAATGATCTGCATGAGAAACTCCGTCACCATCGCTAGAGTTTGACGGCCATTTCCCGGCTCCAGAGACGCAGCTTGCGGCAGCCCTCGATAAAACCGGTAATCGCCTTGGGATCATCGAGACCAATCATGCCTTCATCGGCTTCCGGATCGACGCCGGCCTTCTGCAGCAGCGGGACGGCGCCCGACGTGAAGCCGATGAATTTGCAATGAGCAAAAGCGTCGGCAACGAAATCGCGCGCGGCGGCCTCGCCCGTCAGGCGCTCCGCTCCTTCCTCGGAGAGGATCAGCGCTACTGCGTCGAACAGGACCGATGGCCCGCCGTCGATCATGTGCTTTGCAGCGATGAGACTTCCATCCGCCGCCTCGACGCCGCCCACCTTGGGCGCTATGACCTCCATCACTGCGCCTTCCTTCTCGATCGCTGCCTGGAGGTTCTTCAGCAGCGCTGCATCGGCGCCGGGACTGACAAGCACACCGACCTTGCGGCCAGCAAAACTGTCAGGCCCGTTCCGGATGATGCTGAGCGCCGGCGATGGTTCGAGATCGTCCCTCGGCGCGACCGCCGCATCCGCGGGCTTGGGCAATTGCTTCATGCCAAGCTTGTCAGCGACAGTTTCTGCCAAGCCTTCATCAATGTTGAGGAGATGCGACACCATGCGCTCGCGGATAACCGTTGTCTCGACCTTGGAGAGCTCGAAGGACAGCGCCATGGCGATATGCTTCTGCTCAGGCGCGGTCTGACTGTTGAAGAACTGTCGCGCCTGGCTGTAGTGGTCGGCGAAGCTCTCTGCGCGCAGACGGACTTTCTGGCCTTCCTCCGCCTCGGCGAACGACCGGAAACCGTGCTGCGGCGATTCCCGCGGGCCTTCGCCGAATGAATTCGGCTGGTAGTTCACGCGGCCGACCGGATTGCGCATCGCCATGAGGCCATCCTGCTGGAAGTGGTGGAACGGGCATTTGGGTGCGTTGATCGGGATATGGGTGAAATTGGGGCTGCCGAGACGCTTCAGTTGCGTGTCCAGGTAGGAGAAGTTTCGACCCTGCAGCAGGGGATCGTTGGAAAAGTCGACGCCGGGCGGTACGTTCTGCGTCATGAACGCGACCTGCTCGGTTTCGGCGAAGAAATTGTCGGGCATACGATCGAGCACCAAGCGGCCGACCGGGACCGGCGCGAGGATTTCTTCCGGAATGATCTTGGTCGGATCCAGAACGTCGAAGTCAAAACTGTCCGCGAAGTCCTGATCGAAGAGCTGGAGGTTGAGCTCCCATTCCGGGAAATCACCAGACTGGATGGCATTCCAGAGGTCGCGTCGATGAAAATCGGGGTCAGCGCCGTTGATCTTGACCGCTTCGTTCCAAACGACCGACTGCATGCCGAGCTTCGGCTTCCAGATGAATTTGACGAAGGTGGATTCGTCCTTCGCATTGACCAGCCGGAACGTGTGAACGCCGAATCCCTGCATGAACCGGAAGGACCGAGGTATCGCCCGATCCGACATGACCCACATGACCATATGCATCGATTCGGGCGTCAGGCTGATGAAGTCCCAGAAATTGTCGTGTGCCGATTGCGCCTGCGGGAAGGCACGATCAGGCTCCGGCTTCACTGAATGAATGACGTCGGGAAACTTGATTGCGTCCTGAATAAAGAAAACTGGGATGTTGTTGCCGACGAGATCCCAATTGCCTTCGTTGGTGTAGAATTTGACGGCGAACCCACGCACGTCCCGCGCCAGGTCGAACGAGCCTTTCGAACCGGCCACCGTGGAGAACCGCACGAAGGCCGGCGTCTTCTCGCCGGCACGCTGGAAGATATCCGCGCGAGTGTAAGCCGCTAGCGATTCATAGGTCTCGAAGAAGCCGTGCGCGCCATAGCCGCGTGCATGCACGACGCGCTCGGGAATGCGCTCGTGATCGAAATGAAAAATCTTCTCACGGAAGTGGAAGTCTTCGATTAGTGACGGTCCGCGCTGGCCAATCCTTAAAGTATTCTGGTCATCGGCCACTGGGCCGCCTTGGGCGGTCGTCAGGATCTCGCTGTCGCCTTCGGCGATCTGGTGAAGCTCGCCTCCGTTCCCCCGCACGAGCTTTTGATCATGGATCGTCGCGGGCTTGCCCGACGACTGTCTGGTTGTCTTGGCCATGCTTGAATTCCTTGAAAAGGAGGGGGCGGCTTCAGGTCTCCCTCAATGCTGGGACACCCACTTAAGTTCCTGGTGGGTGTCACGTGGCCCGCATTTCGAAGAATAGCACTCGGCTGCCGGAACATCGGGCCCGCGCTCCGCCAGAGGCGCGGGCTTTTTCGTTGTCTGGGGGAACACGATCTCGCGACGATCGTTCGGGTCGCCAACAGAGCGCCATACCGTCAGATCGAGGACAGGAAATGCGGGAAAGACAAGGCTTAACCCATCAAGAAAAATACGATAGGCAGGAGCGCACGTCGGATGCTGCAAGGGCATTAACAGACATTGAGCGCGCAGCACGAGATGCAAAGACTGCTCGGCTGCGAGAGCAACGACTTAAGGCTGAAACCGCTCCTCCTGCTGCATTGGTAGCGAAACCGAAGAAAAACCGACAAGGCAACAACTAAGTAGTCACCCGGATGCGGCGGATTTCGTGTTCCGTTGTGAGCGTCCTTTTTTGAGCGTTCTCCGACATTGTCAAAGGTAAGCAGGTGGCCGTCGAGCGCAGGAAGGTGCGGGCATGAAGGTCTGCGCCGTTTCCCAAGCCGCCGAAGCCAGAACCCGCTCCAGGGGCCACGCTTGAGATTTGCAACGGTGGTCAAGCTGTTGACGGCTCGGCATGTCATCGACCTCGTGGCCCGCATGCACGGCTGCACGTATGCCATGCACGGCTGCACGTATACCGAGATGAGAGGACCGTCGCGTCAGTATAGTATCGTGGCAACGCGAGACGCGGCCATGTGCGCCGTGATGGTGCTGAAGCCGAGCTTGCCTAGGGGGCAGATAGGGTTGCCGTTCAATCGTGATCCGTCGACGGTGCAACATGCGCTCAGGAAGCAGGGATGCTTTGACCGACCCGCGCGTCCAAGCCCTATGTGATGAGCTCGGCATCAAGATTGTCGACCGGCATCGCTATCCGGAGCCGGGAGAGGCGCGCGCGGTCGAGACGCTGGCTCGCATCATACGCCGGCACGGGGAAGGGCACTTGCGCCTGGTGCTTTCGACCTTGGCCGAGACCGACAACAACAAGGGCCAACTAGACGAGGTTCTATTTTGGGCCGCATCCGACATGGTGCGGGCGTGCCCTGAGATACTCGAGCGCCGCGCCGGCGACTGGCTGACGATGTGGGATTGGCAGCCGCTGGCGTAATTTGGCGCCAGAGACTCCCTCGTGCTTAGCTTCTTGATCAGCCGCCGCTGCCTCCAATTCAAGCCGCGCCAAATGGGCTTTGATCTCCTCAGGCTCGGCGTGCTCCAGCCCGACGACATTGTTCCTCGTTTCCTTCAATGCAACGATGATCTCGTCGAGCTTCGCATGGATGGCAGCGGTGTCGCGGTAACCCTGGATCAGTACGACCCCGGTAATCACTATCGCAGCTACAGAAAGCGCATAGGTGATTACGTTTGTGAGCCCGAAAGGAACCATCGCAGTGCACGCTATCATCGCGACGATCAGCACATAAAAACCGGGCGGACGGGATAGAAAGTCGGCGATCACAAAGAGAAATCGGTTCATGCGAATCCCCAATAAACCACGTAATCCCGATTGGGGCGGCATTTCGGGTGATCGTCAATGGCGCAAATCACGCAGCTTGATTGCGCCGCCTCGCCTCTTGCTGGCATCGGCGCTCATTGCGCTTGGCAGCCCAAGAGAAGTCGTCATGTTCCGATGAAAGGATCTTGGCGAACGCGCCGTCGGCGATCCACGAATTCAGGCTGTCCCGTTCGCCCGCATCTTCCGTGATCGTAGCCGAAACATCCCTAATTTCATGATGCAACAGCCTGATTTCGGCGCTGATCGCGATTTGCTGCAAAGCCCGGTTTTTTCTATCCCGTCCGGTGTTCGGGTGGATGCCCTCCACCTTGAAGCACCAGGTGCGGAATGACCTGCCGCCGACCTTGGATCTGGCCCGGGCGAGGACGCTCGGCGTTCCTTCTCATTGCCAACGGCGAGCAGCCATTCGTTGCAGCGCCTCGAGCTCGCTGATCTCTTGTCCCGATGGCAGGGTGCCGATCCGGTTCCAGAACGCCCTTCGCTCCTACGCTAGCGGGTCTGCCTTAGGGTCGAGCTTGTCGCCCACCTCTTTGCACCACCCGAGCTTATCGGTGTATGTGTGAACATAGGGCGGCTGCTGGGCCGGCCGGCCGACATGTTCATGGCTGGCGCGCTCGATCTCGGCCGCGCGGATGAAGCGCTCCGCGATTTCACCGAAGTTCATGGCGCGCCTCTTTTTCCTGGCTGTTCTGCTCCTCGCCGCCGTCCGTCCGGTTGATTGTCACCGTGCACGTAATCAGGGTGTTCCAGTCCGGGCCGTGTTCAATGACGTTATGGAGCTCGGAAATTTCTTCCAAAAAGTGCTCGATCGTGATGGGGCCGTTCTGGTGGTCGTAGACGAGAACAGCTTTCCAGCGCTTGTCGCCATGAAGCGATACGACGTTACTCATGCCGAATTTCTCCTGCGGTCATCGAACAAATCCGGCTGGATGCTCGCGGGCCAAATGCCTTGACCACCCGCTCGTATAGCATACCGACAAATGCAAATATTGGTGGCACGATGCCGCGCAGATCCTGGGCAATGAACTGCAGCTCGCCGAGCGGGCAAACGGCAGCGGGAAGCGCAGAAGCGGAAGGCCGCATGACCCGAGCTGAGATCAAAGCCGAGCTAGAATGGCTGCTGGAGTCGTACGAAAGCCTTAGCGCGTCAGAGGAAGGTGAGCGGGCCGTTGGTGCCGCAGAACGGGCTGAATACGACGAGCAGAGAACCCGCGCCAAAGCGGCCATCTCGGCAGCAAGCATAACCCCCGAGCGAAAGACCGTGGGGCGGGATGGGCATACGGCTCATCTCGCCTGCGAGTTTGAATAGACGGCGGAAAATCAAACGGAAATCAAAGCATGGCCACCAACCAGCGCGGCGGCCGGCGCACAGGGGCTGGAAGGCCATCAGGAGCGCGCTCGCGGGCAAGGAAGCAGGCCAAGGCCACACTCTCCGATCTCGCCCGCAAACACACCGCTTCGGCTCTGAAGGTATTGAGGGCATCGAGCGGGAGTTCTTTGACCCCGGCGACAGCGGCAACATTTTTGCCCCGGATGCGTCTCGACCATCATAGACGGGCTGCCGCTGATCGGCGCGATGTATGGCCTGCCCGATATTCTGGTCGTCTGATGGCCCGGTTTTTATGACGAGATGCATCAGGAGTTCGCGAGCGAGATGCTCGGCGAGTTCAAGCAGGGCGTTGTCATGCTAACCCGCACGGTCACAGCGCGGCCAGATCCGTCGACGCCATGGATACCGGGCGAGCCAGTGACGACGGTCTATCCACTCGATGCGGTGATGCGCCGCGTGTCTGAGAATACGTCGACGGCACCCTCACTGTGGCGACCGACAACCAGATCACTTTCGCAGTACCCTCGATCGTCCCCGCCATGACCGACACACTCGTCATCGACGGCGTCGAGTTGGTCATGAAGGACCTACGGCCGATCCCGCCGGCCGGGACGCCGGTCGCGTATATCGCTTTCGTGGCGGGTTAGCCGCCGAGCGATATCCCAGAAAAGAGCGACGCCAGCGACGACCGC
>NZ_JBVVPV010000039.1:0-68980 GCF_055811735.1 Mesorhizobium sp. WSM4850
CCCCTACTCCCCTACTCCCCTCCCAGTGGCGCCACGGCCGGTCCGTTCAAGGCCGTGCCATCGATAGCAAAATGCGAGCCGTGGCAGGGGCAGTCCCAGCAGCGCTCGAGCGAGTTCCAGTGGACATGGCAGCCGATATGCGTGCATGCGGCCGAGCGCTTGTAGAGCGTGCCGTCGTCATCGCGAAACGCGGCGATCTTGCTGAACCCTTCGCGGACGATGGCACCTTCTCCCGGTCGCAGCTTGTCGACGGAATCGATCTCGCCGGGCGCGATATATTCGGCAAAGCTCTTGATCGCCGTCGCATTCTCCGACAGGTAATCGCCGATCGCGCCTGCCGTCTTGCGCGACGGCTCGTAGAGTTCGCGCCAGGGACTTTCCTCCTTCAGAATCAGGTCTGAAATCAACAGGCCGGCGACAACGCCATGGGTAATGCCCTGGCCGGAATCCCCGGTCGCCACAAAGACGCGGCTGTCGCCAGGATTGCAGCCGATGAACCCCGCATAATCGACGGTCTCCATCACCTGCCCGGACCACCGGTTGATTTCCACGCCGACATCGGGCACCAGCCTTTTGGTCCAGGCCGTCAGGGCCGCGAAACGGTCACCGGCATCATCGGCCTGTCCTGTCTTGTGGTCTTCACCTCCGACGATCAGGAAGTCGGTCCGACCGTCGCCAGGCTGAAGCCGAACGTAGTGATAAGGGTCTTCAGTATCCCAATACAGCGCATCCGGTATGGTATCGCGCGCGATCTCGAACGACATCGCGTAGGTTCGATAGGGCGCTTGCTTGGTGTGAAGCGCGACCCGATCGTTGATCGGCGAGTTGGTGGCGACAACGGCCGATCTGGCAGACACGGTAGAGCCTGAAACCGTGGTTACACGCACGCCGCCATCAGTCTCCTCGACCTTTTCGACGATAGTATCAGCATAAAGCACGCCGCCGCGCGCGCGGATGGCCGCGGCCAGCCCGCGGAGATATTTGAGCGGGTGGAAGGTCGCCTGATTGGCGTATCGAAGGGCCTGCACATCCGAAAAGCCTGCAAATGGCACGCCCCTGGTCTTCTCGACCTCGACACCGATCTTCAGAGCGGCGTCCAGTTCGCGCGTGATATCGGATTCCTGGCTGCCGGAAGCCGGAAAGAGAAAGCCATCAAGGCGCCGGAAATCGCAAGCGATACGCTCGGTCTCCCGGATGGATTGGATACGGTCGATAGCGGCCGATTGGCTTTGGTAAAAAATCCGCGCCAGGTCCTCGCCGCGCAATTTGGTCAGCTCCGAAAAATAGTCGTCGCAGACAGATGACAGGTGCGCAGTGGTGCGAGCCGTCATGCCGCTTCCGATCCGGCCGCGATCGAGGACAGCCACCTTTTGCCCGGCGACGGCCAGTTCGTAGGCGACCGACAGTCCGGCAATCCCAGACCCGACGACCACGACATCGACCTGTTCGCTTTGCCCGAGCGGCACCGCATCGGGCACGACTTCGGTCGCCGCCCAGAGCGATACAGTCCTTTCATCGCTGACATTCATCGGCGGAGCCTCCCATCCACGATATTCGGTAACGGATTCGAGAATTCAAAGTTCCTCGACGCTTTGAATGCCGACAGAGGCGGCCCTGGTCGTCAGACCAAAAGCGTTGCGCTGCCCCAGGCGATCAGGGCGATGCCGGCTGCCCGGCCAACCCACGGGCCGGCAGGAAACAGTTTTTCCGCCAGCACCAGAATGGCGAGCGCGGCGATCCACACCAGGTTCATGATGCCGCCGACGAACAACAACGCCATCAGCATCCAGCAGCATCCGACACAAAACGCCCCATGCAATGCGCCCAGACGCAGCGCGCCAAGGGCGTGCGGACGCCAGTGGCGGGCAAGGAACGCCGTCGGTGCCCGGCAATGCGACAGGCAGGCGTTCTTGAAGGACGAGAGCTGATAGATCCCCGCGCCGATCAGGACGATGGCTGAAAGCCAGCGGCTCTGCGAACTCATCATCGTTGCCGAAACGAAGGCTTCGCGTTCGAGCAGCCAATGCAATGCGGTTGCGGCGACGGAGAACCCCAGCCAGACCAGGAGGTAGCCTGCCATGAACACGCCGGTCGGCGCGAGCTTGTCCTGGATCTGACCCCGTGCCAGCGCATGGCGATGCACGCGCGCATAGAGCAGGATGGTCGGCGCCGCACTCGGCGACATCATGGCGACCATCATGACCCACCACATGGCGATCATCAGCGCCCAGTTCGCGGTCCCCCAGGCCCGCGGCTCCGTCGCCATCGCGCTCATGTCCATACCGGACATGCCAGACATATCCATGCCAGACATATCCATACCGGGCATATCGGATGTCATGTTCGGAGTTTGCAGGTGGGGGAATAGCGCGAGCCTCGACATCTCCCACGCATTCATGCCGAGCCCTGCGCCGGCGGCGATGTAAAGCCAGGCCAGCAGGCACAGCGCCACCACGCCCGCAATCGTGATGACGCGGTCGCGCCTGAGCAGCCGTTCCAGTGGCGACCCGCCGTTCATGCGCCGCGTCAGGCCCGCACCACCCCGTGATTGTTGAGATGCAGCCGCGCGAACTGGCCGTAACTGTCTTTAGTGGTCACCTGAACCGGCCCGCTGGTTGCGCTCGAAGCGCTGCCGATCTCGGCGACGGCATATTCGAAGCCGTTCGGCAACACGATTTGAGCCCGCGAGTCCGCGCCCGTCCCCTTGTTGCGGATCGGCTCGCCGACGGTTTCGATGTAGTCCTTGACGAAGATGCGGCCCCTGCGGCCGTCGATATTGAGGTCGAGATCGATCTTGGTGAAAACCGGCTCGTTCATTTTTGTCACGGTCGAGGCGTAGACGGCGAACATCGTCGCGAACGGGTCGGTGTCCTGGCCGGTCATGATGCGCAGCAGCGCGTTACGCTGCTGGTCGGTTGCCTTCTCGTCGACGAAAGCGATGGCTTCGCCGTTGCCCTCGTGGATTGCGCCGGGCCATTTGAAGATCGCGGCGATGCGCAGGCCGTCGAGAACGGTCTCGCCATGATGACCTTCATCGATCTGGATGCCGGCCACGGCATGGCAATGGCCCTTGTCGGGCAGCGCATTGAATTGACAGTTGCAGCCATATTCGCAGGTGCAATTGACGAGTTCGCGCCCCTTGATTTCCCAAGACGTCATGCTGTCCTCCCTGATCTCGAAATATTAGACGATCATCATACACTGGACTCTTCCCTCTCAAAGGCGCACCCTCAAAAAGGCGAAACCCAAGCGAGAGTTTCGTCCAAGGCTTCACATGTTTGAGATGCGCCGCTGATTGCTTGACCTGTCCGGATAATCTCCGGGCGGGGCAAACGTTCATTGCGCCTACCCATGTTCAGGCTGCGGCCTAAGGCACGTGCAGCCTGTTTCCGGATCAACTGGGAGGAAACAACATGCCTGATCTTCAACGCAGAGAACTTCTTGTTCAGGGAAGTGCTGCCCTTGCCGCAATTGCTGCTCTCTATACCTCGCGTCGGGCTTACGCTTTTCCAACACGGGCGAGCGAGGAGGTTATTCGGTGGCTGGACCAGCCGACCGAAAATCCCGATCCGGTCGGCATCCAGAAGCAGCTTGTCTGGGAGGATCTGGATAGCTGGATAACGCCAAACGACAAGTTCTTCAGCATCTCGCATTTCAATCGACCAACGATCGACGAGAAGACATGGTCGATGGAGATCGGCGGCCTGGTCAAGAA
Organism: Mesorhizobium sp. WSM4850; assembly: GCF_055811735.1. Taxonomy (NCBI): domain Bacteria; kingdom Pseudomonadati; phylum Pseudomonadota; class Alphaproteobacteria; order Hyphomicrobiales; family Phyllobacteriaceae; genus Mesorhizobium; species Mesorhizobium sp. WSM4850. Next base: position 3,716 of record NZ_JBVVPV010000039.1, read on the forward strand.
GCCCTTGAAACTGACTCTCGCCGACATCAAGGCGCGGCCGCGCCAGGAGGTCGTTTTCACAGTGGAATGCTCGGGCAACCACGGTTTTCCGTTTTTCACCGGCGGCATCGGCAATGCCCGCTGGGCAGGGACGCCGCTCGCCCCGATCCTCGAGGAAGCCGGCGTTCTGGAAGATGGCATCGAGGTGGTCTTTTTCGGCACTGACACCGGCGAGGTCGCCATCCGCGACGTCAAGATGCAGCAGAATTTCGCGCGCAGCATGTCGCTTGCCGAAGCGACGAACCCAGACAATCTGCTCTGCTATGAAATGAACGGAGCCGCCTTGCCGGCGGCCAATGGTTTTCCGCTGCGGCTGATTGCTCCGGGCTGGTATGGCATCGCCAACATCAAGTGGCTGGAGCGCATCGAGGTGCGCGACACCCGCTTCATGAGCCTTCTGATGGCGCGTGACTATGTCACCATCCGGGAGGAAGAGCGCAATGGCGAGACCGTGTGGACCGAGGACTCAGTCGGACGAGCGCTGATAAAGTCCGCGCCCGCGAAGGTCACCCGCAAGGACTCGGACTACCGCATCATTGGGGCAGCTTGGGGGGCACCGATCGATCGGGTCGAAGTGCAAATCGATCAAGCGCCATGGGCACCGGCGACCATCGACCGCAGCGAGGAGGCCGAACACGCCTGGAAGATCTGGTCCCTGGATTGGCCAAATCCGTCGCCTGGAGAACACACGGTGACCTCGCGCGCGGTCAGCACCACGGGACAGGTTCAACCGGCAATGGACGATCCCTTGATTGCCAAGAAACACACATACTGGGAAAGCAATGGCCAGGTGACGCGCCGCGTGCGTGTCGTTTGATAGACTTTGCGGGAAGGTGAAGCAGGCAGCGCCTGATCGCAGACTGGTCGCCAGCGTCAGTCCTTGGATGCCGTGATGACGAGCGCCGGCATGTCGAAAGCGACGGCGCCGGCTGCTGTCACGTGAGGCATAAGTGCCCGCTCGGCCTCCTCCGGGAGCCGCTTGAACTGCTCGTTGTCCAAAAGCCCGCCCAACGTCCAGATGCAGGCTCTTTCAGTCGAGATCAGCGACTCGATCGAGGCAAAACGGACCGTTCCGCGGTGCCGCTTCACCTCGGCACGCTCTATGCCTGCCTTCGCGCAGAGCGAGCGCAGTAACTCCGCATCGCCGAGTACGAAGGGCGCGCGGAACGCGTTCGCAACGTCGGCTCCAAACAGCCGTTCAAGCATATCCGCCACTGCGGCATAGCCGGGCGACTGGTCGAGCGGTCCGCAGACCGCGACGGCGAGCCGGCCGCCGGACTTAAGCACGCGCATCATTTCCCGCAGTCCGGCTGCTCGATCGTCGAAGAACATCAGGCCGAACTGGCTGACCGCGGCGTCGAAGCTTTCATCCGGGAAAGGGATCTGCTCGGCGCGCCCTTCTCGCCAATCGATGCGAGTGCTTTTGCGGCGGGCAACGCAAAGCATATCGGGATTGGGATCAAGCCCGACCACCTTGCCCTCCGCGCCAACGCGGTCGAGGGCCGCGAGCGCCAGCACACCCGTACCGCAGGCAATGTCGATCACGCAGTCGCCCCTCCCTATTCGCGCCTCGGCGGCGACGATAGGCCCCCATTGTCGGAACAGCGCTGGGACGAACAGTGAGTCGTAGATTTCAGCCGGAGTTTTCGATGTCTTGCCCCGGCGGGTCTGGGCCGCCGCTTGCTTCGATCCCGGCGTTGCACCTTCAAGGAACACTGCGTTGGATCGGGTTCCGGCGACGCGTAGCGCCTTCAGCGGCTCGTATTCGGGCGATGAATACCAGCGCCGGGCATGCTCGCCGTCGGCAAATTCGACGATGACCGGATAGACCGGCTGCCAGTCTCCTTCGACAAGGTCGGATTTCCCGCCCAGCACCAGATAGCGCCCTCCATACTGTTCAACCGTTGCAAAGACCCCTGCCAGATACTGCTCGACCTTGGCCTGGTCGGTGATTTCACGCACGTCGAAGAAGCAATAGGTAGACATGGCCGACCTCCGTTGATCGCATGGACTCCACGGGATGCGCGGTGGATATACTGTTCGGCGCATAGTAGACTTGGCCATGGGCACGCTCCATGACCCAGCGTCTCAATCGCTTGCTGCAGCGTCCGTTCTGGCGCGATCGCCTGGGCGGCCATCGGAAGAGGTCGTTGCCGATGCCGCACCTTCGGCCGCGCCGGACAAGGATGTGCTTTCGGATGTGCTGCGCGTGGTAAAGCTCACCGGCGCGCTTTTCTTCTGGGTCGATGCCTCTTCGCCCTGGAGCGTGGAAGTGCCGCGGGCGGGTTCATTTGCCCATCTTATCCTGCCGCGCGCCCAACATGTGATTTCCTACCACATCATCACCCAAGGATCGGGCTCGGTCAGCATCGGTGACGATCCGCCGATGGAGTTTGCCGAAGGCGACATACTTGTGATCCCGCATGAGGATTCGTACGCGATGTGCAGTGCGCCCGGAGTGCGATCAGGTTTGAGCCCGGAAGATTCGCTCGATTTCTTTCGCGCCATGGCGGCCGGACAACTGCCCTTCGTGATCAACGAAGGTGGCGACGGCCTCCTCCTGACCAGATATGTCTGCGGTTTCCTTGGCTGCGATGCACGGCCGTTCAATCCTCTGCTCGGGGCCCTGCCTCCGCTGATACGCATCCGGCGCGCGGCCGGCGCACCGAGCGATCTGCTCGACCGGCTGATCGAGCTAACGCTGGCAGAGGTGTCCGTTCAACGGCCAGGCGCTGAATGCATCCGCCTGCGCCTCAGCGAGTTGATGTTCGTTGAGGTCGTTCGCCGCTATCTTGAGGCACTGCCGCCGGAGCAGACCGGCTGGCTGGCCGGCTTGCGCGACCCCGCCGTCCGCCGGGCTGTTGCCCTTGTCCACGAGAATCCGGCGCGCGGCTGGACAATTGAAGAACTCGCACGCGAAACCGGCGTCTCGCGGTCCGTCCTCGCGGCCCGCTTCACGCGTCTCGTCGGCTGCCCACCGATGCAGTATCTCACGCGATGGCGCGTACAACTGGCCGCACGACTGCTCACTGATGGGCTGGCCAAAGTCTCGGCGGTCGGGCGTGATGTCGGCTACGAGTCCGAAGCGGCCTTCAGCCGGAGCTTCAAGAAGCTCGCGGGCGTCTCGCCGGCTGGCTGGCGCGACGGCCGGCGCGGATAGCGGGCGGCCGGAGGCCGACCCTCCCCTACCCCTCCATCGTGCTGATCTCGGCATCGATCAGGCACCAAGGCGCATAACGAAAATCGCGGATCTGGACGACCCGCTCATCCCGCCATTCGACCAGCATGAAGCCGCGCACCGCGCCGTCCGGCTCCTGCGGGTTGCGGATCAGGATCGCCGGCCGGCCGTCGACAAAACCCAGCGACAGCGCCCAGTCGCTGATGCGCTCGTAGTTGCCGAAATAGGTCGACACTTCAGCCTTGCCGCGCATGCGGAGCCGGCTGACCAATTCGAGTTGGACATCCTCGGCGATCAGCGCCCTGACCGCGTCGAAGTCGCGCGCGTTGAACAGATCGACATAACGGCGCAGCCGTCGCTCGTCATCGGCGTCGAGCCGTGGCGCGGCAACGTGCTCAGGCTGCGACGCCAGCAGGCGCAGCTGCGCCCGCCCGCGATGCAACGCCGCCTTGGTGGCGGCGAGCGTTGCGCCGGTCACCTCGCAGGTCTCGTGCAGCGAAAGGCCTAGCACGTCGACCAGGATCACTGAGCTGCGTTGCGCAACCGAGAGTTGCATGAAGCTGCGCAGGCCGCTCGCCGCGGCGAGCCTGCTGTCGGCGCTGCCGGAAGGATCCTCGATGGTGGTCATGTCGGTCTCGGTCATGCGCGACCTTTCCCGATGGCGCCGGCGCAGATGGTCCTGCGCGGCATTATGCGCGATGCGAAACAGCCATTGCTCGGGCCGCTCGACCGTCATGCTGCCGTCGACCGCCTGCAGCGCCTTGATCAGCGTCTCCTGCACGATGTCTTCGCCGTCGATCACCGAGCCGGCCATGCGGGCGCAGTAGCGGTGCAGTTTTGGGCGAAACCCGGAGAGCATCGCCTCAAGCGCCGGCCGATCGAATTTCGGTTGGATCATGGCGCCCATTCTATCCGGCCTTGCTCTCCTCAAGCACACGGTAGTTGCCGATGATTTTGGCAGGCGACCGCTTCACCGGGGTCGAGCGCCGTTCCGCATGGTTTTGCGTGAACGCCTCGAAGGCCGCAAGCCCGGTCAGCGCAGATGTGTCGTTTCCCTCGCCGACGACATGGACGAACTCGCCGTCGTCGAGTTCGAGCACGAGATAGCGCACGCTCTGCGGCGCCGTTTCATCCAGCGTCTCGAACACTTTTGCCACCAGCGCGCGGTTCTCTTCCAGCCCGGTGTCTTTCACGCTGTAGCGAATGAGTTTGTAGCCCATGGTTCGTCTCCTGAATGGTTGGTCTGAGCAGAAGACGTTTCGCGTTCCCGAAAAGATTCTCGCACGCTATAAATTTTTTCGGCCGCCCGGATCGACTTCCACCTGCGGACGGCTAGGCAGCAGCCATCGAGGAGCAGGAGCGACGACCATGCACATCCAGTTTGCCGAACTGCCGGTATTCGACCAGGACCGCGCCAAGGCGTTCTACACCAGGCATTTCGCCTGCAAGGTGACGGCCGACGAGAAGATGGGCGACAGCGGCTGGCGCTGGATCGAGCTGAAATTTCCCGACGCCGTGACGAACCTGCATTTCGTGAGGCGCGCCGACGACACGCCAGGCGCGGAGCCGGTGCTGGCGCTGGTCGACGACGATGTCGACGCGACGATCGCGGCGTTGAAGGCGGGCGGCGTCGAGATCATCACCGAACCGCAGGAGGCGCCCTGGCAGCCAGGCCGCACGGTGGCGGAATTTCGCGACAGCGAGGGCAACGGCATGGTGATCGGCAGCCAATGAGCGGGTGCAGCCGGAAAACGGCCACTTAAGCAGCCCCGGCTTTGTGCGCCAAAGCATGCCTCGGCTGGTAAAGGCCAAGCGAGCCGCCACTGGGAAGCGAGACATGCGTGAGCGGGCCCCAGCCTTCATCGGTGACCGAAGTGCATTCAACATCGTGCGATTTCAGCTCTTGGATCGTAGCATTGATGTCTTCGCACATGAGATAGACTTCGTGGCTGTCGACTTCGGCGGCCGGGTGAACGGCAATCTCGGCCGGCGGCAATGCGAAGATCAACCAGCCTTCGCCAGCATCGACTGCTGGAAAACGTAGGACATTGCGAAAAAAATGCGCGGTCTGCCTCGGCATCCGTGCTGTAGATGATCATGTGTGCGCCGGAAATTATGGCTCCTTATCTCCCTGAAAGTGATGCGAACAAACAAGCTATTGCCGTTGCAAACGACGTTTCCGCCGTCGACACAGCCGCTCGATATCGGCAAGCTTCAGTTGGATATAGGTCGGCCGGCCGTGATTGCAGGTGCCGGAACGCGGCGTTGCTTCAAAGACCGACGCCTGCCAGACCTCACGCTATCAGCGGAAGAAGCTGGAGATGCTGTTGGCGCAGCTGCCGCCATTACCCGGCCATCGGTTTTGAGTCGACCTGGCGCGCGTTTTGGCTCTGGTCGGCGACTGGGGCGGCTGGGGCATCGATCCGGCTCAGAATGTGATCCGAGATGCCGCGCGCGATCTCCCGCTCGCCCATGATGATCAGGTCGGCGCCGAACTTCTTCAGGTAATCCACTTCGGCAGCGGAATGCGCACGGGCGATGATCTCGAGCCTTGGATTGATGGCATGGGCTTGCTCGATGAGATTGCCGCTCTCGAACGGATTGGGAATGGCGCTGATCAACCACCGGGCCGAGGCAACGTTGGCCGCCTCAAGCAGGCCCGGCTGGGCGGCATTTCCCGCAATGACATCAACGCCGCGGGCGCGCAGCTGTTCTACTATCACTTGCCGTTCCTCGATCACCAGGTAAGGCTGCCTTGCCTTTTGCAACGTCTCCGCGACCAGGCTTCCGACCCGTCCATGGCCGACAAGCACCGCGTGGTCTGTCAGGCTGGTAGCCGCGAGTTCGGGCGGTTCGGATTTGCCTTCTTGCGTGGCGATGGTTCGCTCTCGTGCTTTCAGCCACGGCGTCAGCCGATCCAACGCCGCAAACAGCAGCGGGTTGACGAGGATCGAAAGGATGGCTCCGGCAAGCACCAGGTCACGTCCAGCCTCTGGTAGAAGCGCGAGGTCGACACCTAGTCCCGCCAGGATGAAGGAGAACTCGCCGATTTGCGCTAGGCTTAGGCCGAGTGTCAGGGCCACGTGGGACGGATAGCCGAACATCAATGCGATGGCCGATGCGGCCGTGGCATTGCCGATGACGATGATCAAAAATGTCACGCCGACGAGCAGCGGCTGCTCGACCAGGATCATCGGGTTGAACAGCATGCCGACGGAGACGAAGAAAAGCACGGCGAATGCGTCGCGCAGCGGCAGCGTTTCCTGAGCGGCCCTTTGGCTCAACTGGGATTCGGCAAGGATCATTCCTGCGAAAAACGCCCCAAGAGCGAACGAGACGCCGAACAGCTCGGCTGCCCCGAAAGCGACACCAAGGGCGATCGCCAGCACGGCCAAACGGAAAAGCTCTCGCGAGCCAGTGTGAGCAACGTAGTGAAGGATCGGCGGAATGACACGTCGCCCGACGACAACCATGATCGCGAAGAAAGCCGCCAATTTGCCCAGCGTCAGCCCGAGCGCGCTCCAGATGGTCTGCGGCTCAAACAATGTGAACAGGTCATTGCCGTTAAGGTTTGGCCCGTTGAAATTGCCACCGAGCACACCGGCGAAGGCCGGCAACAGCACGAGCGCGAGGATCATGGCGAGGTCCTCTACGACCAGCCAGCCGACTGCGATGCGTCCGCCATCGGTTTCGAGCCGCCGCATTTCCTGCAGCGCCCGTAGGACCACGACTGTGCTTGCAACCGACAGGGCCAGCCCAAACACCACTCCGGCTCCGATCGGCCAGCCGATCGCCTGCGTCACGAGGAGCCCGAGCATGGTCACCAGAGCCATTTGACCGATAGCGCCGGGAATCGCGATCTTTCTTGCCGACAGCAGATCGTTCAGCGAAAAATGCAGCCCTATGCCAAACATCAGCAGGATCACGCCGAGCTCGGCGAGTTGGCGCGCCAAGGCCTGGTCGGCAACGAAGCCGGGCGTGAACGGGCCAATCAAGACACCAGCCACGAGGTAGCCGACCAGCGGCGACAGGCGAAGTCGGTTCGCCAACGTGCCGAGGATGAAGGCGAGTCCGAGGCCGGCGACAAGGGTTGCGATAAGTGGCGCCTGGGGCATCTTCCCAATCCCGGTTTCCGGCCACGCTTGGCGCTCGGGTCACGCGTTGCACGAGCCAGAGATAATGGACCCGGGGATAATGGACTAAGACGCGGCGGTCTCAACATCTTTCACGCAGCGAACGGAAACGAGCCGGTCGGAGCGACCGTTAGTGGCCGTCGTGCTCGCCGTGAGGATGTCCATGGCGGTGATCGGCATCCGCGTTCGCCAATCTTATATTCGCCGCCGCAAGCGCCGGCATGTGCTCGAACAGCTGGTGCTCCAGCGCTGCGGTGATCTTCTTCGCTTCGCTGACCGGCAGGCTTTCTTCGACGGCGATGGCAATGTCGGCGTGCAGTCTGTGACCGATCCACCGCGCCTTGGCCTCGACAATGCGCGCTGCCGGCACATGCGCGGCGGCATGGTGGATGTCGCCGATGACATCAGGATCTATACCATCGAGCATGCGGGTCAGCACCGAGCTCGCCGACTGCCAGACGATGCCGAAGATCGCAAGCGTGATGAGCAGGCCGACGATCGGGTCGGCCAGCGCAAAGCCGAGCCAGACGCCGAACGCTCCGAGGACCACGGCAAGGCTGGTCAGGCCGTCGGTGCGGGCGTGGTAGCCGTCGGCTATCAGTGCGGCGCTGTTGATTTCGCGGCCGACGCGGATGCGGAACACCGCGACGGCCTCATTGCCGAGAAAGCCGACAATGCCAGCCGCCGCCAGCCAGCCCAGATGCGTCACCAGGCGGGGATTGATCAAACGGTCGATGGCCTGGTAACCGGCGACGATGGCGCTGAACAGGATGATCCCGACGATGATGATCCCGGCCAGGTCCTCGACCCGGCCCAGGCCATAGGTGAAGGTCGGCGACGGCTTGCGCCTGGCCAGCAGGAAGGCGATCCACAGCGGAATGGCGGTGGTGGCGTCACCGATGTTGTGGACCGTGTCGGCCAGCAGCGCCACGCTGCCCGACAGCGCGACCACGACCATCTGCATCGCCGCGGTGATTGCCAGGATGACGAACGACCATTTTATCGCCCATATGCCTCGGTCGGTCGTCGCAATGGTCGCATCGATGATCCCGTGGCTATGCGACCCGCTCACATGATCGTGATGGCCATGACCATGCGCGGCGTGATCGCGCGGCCCGAACCCGAACCAGTCGAGGATGCGCGCGCCGAGCACAGGCATTTGACGGCTCACAAATATTTCGCCAGTTGCTTGAGTTCCGCCAGCGAGTTGCCGCCGGCTTCCGCGGTGTCCGTCAGGCAATGCTCGATATGATCGTGGATCAGTTCGCGCTTTGCGCTGCTGATGGCGCTCTCCACGGCGTGGAGCTGCTGCGCCAGGTCAACGCAAGGACGATGCGCCTCGAACATCGACAGCACCGCCGCAAGATGGCCTTGCGCGCGCTTCAGACGCTTCACGATAGCCGGATGCGAACGATGAATGCCCTCGGACATGCCTGTTTTGTATCCTCCCCGGGAGGATCCGGTCAAATCTTCTTTTGAGCTCACCTTGCCGGCGAGTCCGTCACAAATCGAAGAATGACGGCCAGCCACCTCCTGCGGGTCACCCGCCGGCGGCGGCGGCCCGTATTATTTCGTGACCATGTTGCGCCGGAACCTTCCCCTCGCACCAGCGTTCGGGGCGCTGTATTCGCGATGCCTTATTTTTTGGGCAAACATGATAGGCGACGGGCGAATACCGGTGGGGAGGCAAAAGGCATGGGTCGGGGAGGAGCATGTTGTCATGTCGAACCGTGAAATTGGAACGTCCCACACATTGGGGCTGCGCATCGCTGATCTCAAAGCCAGGATGCGGAGCGCCCGGATTACCGAGCACGAGATGAAAATTTTTCAGAAGGTAGCCGCTGTCATGGGAGCAGGTGAAGGCTCCCTGCGGATCGATGCCGACGACCTGATTGCCGCATCTTTCGTTGTCGAGGACGAGCCCAGGGCAAACTGAAGATCGTGGCGCCCCCGGCGATCAGCCAGGCACCACGTCGGAGGCCAGCGAAGCGGCGTGCGAGGCTCGCGATGTTGGCGCTCTACGGCGCCCCTCTGTCCCGCTGACCTTGCCAGAATGTCCGAGGCGCTCGGTCGCAACGAAGGCGCCCTAGCTCACACTTCCGGATACTCGTATACGAGGATACCCACACGGGTGGCTTTCTGTTAGGGCGTGGAAACGCTTTTGCCAGGGCTGGAGATGGGCTGGCGGGAAAGACCTGACTTGCCGGAACGATCACGCAAAACCATGGCGCCACGGCCGAACGCCGGCCGGCCCAACCCAGGCGTCAGTTCCCCCAGCGTCAGCCTTTGCCGTGCGCTGTCAAAGCTTGGGCTGTGCTCGCGCAAGCAGGCGGAAATTCTGGTCGCCGAAGGGCGCGTCCGGGTCGCCGGCAAAATCGTGCGCAACGGCTCGCTGCGCGTCGATCCCGGCCGCGATCGCATCGAGGTCGACGGCAGCCGCGTCGTCGCCGAGCGCAAGGTCTACCTGATGATCAACAAACCGCGCGGCCTGGTCACCACCCGCGACGACCCGCAGGACCGCGGCACCGTCTACGACTGCCTGGCAGAACTCGACCTGCCTTTCGTGTCGCCGGTCGGCCGCCTCGACAAGGCCAGCGAAGGCCTGCTTTTGATGACCAATGACACCCGTTTCGCCCAGCGCCTGCTCGACCCCGCCTCGCACGTCGCCAAGGTCTATCATGTGCAGATCGGCGCCCTGCCCGACGCGGCCCTGCTGGCGCGGTTGCGCGCCGGCGCCACGGTCGATGGCGAAGATTTGACGGCGCGGTCGATCGACATCCTGCGCAGCGGCGCCAGCACCGCCTGGCTGGAAGTCACCCTCGACGAGGGCCGCAACCGCCACATCCGCCGGCTGCTCGGCGCGCATGGCGTCGACGTGCTTCGCCTGGTGCGGGTGGCGATCGGCCGCTTGCGGCTCGGCGACCTCGCCAAGGGCAAGGCCCGCCACCTCACGGCCGAAGAACTGGCGCTGTTTCAATGCTGAGCGAAGGCGCCGAAGCGACCCGGCAAAGCGGAACGGCAAGCCCATCGCTTCAGGTTGGCACGGCCCCTCACCTGCCTGCCGGCATCCTCTCCCCGTATAGTGACGGGGAGAGGGCACTCTCTTCGCCGGTTTCGCCAATCACCAGCGTTGCAGAATATTCACCTAGGTCGCCGCCAGCCACTTCTCCCCGTCACTATACGGGGAGAAGTGCCCGGCAGGGCGATGAGGGGCGGCGCCGACTTCGATAATTCGTCGCCTCTAATGCGAACGCGCTATGTCCCGCCCCGCTACTCGGCCGGGACCGGGCTGAGGCCGGGATCGCCCATCGCGTGCGGCCTGGTTTCCTTGCGTGCCGACGCCCGGGCGAGCACGCTTTGCCGGTTGACCGATTTGCGCTCGGCATCGATGCGCTGGATCAGGATTTCCGCGCGTTCGATCGACCCGAGCAGGGCCAGGATCGTGCCGCGTTCGGCGGCGCCCGCATTGGGTCCGAGCGCCAGCGTGCGGGCACGCAGTTCCTCGACCTCCGGCAGATTGACATGTCCGGCCGGCACCTTCGGGTCGGAGATGCCGTAAGTCGGCAAGATCTGTCGCAGCGAGGCATCGAGCTTGCTCAGCCCGACGTCGACGATGGCCTGCGCCGGACCGCTGAACTTCTCGCGCCTGACGCGGCGCGCCACCTGATGCATCGATTCCGTCAGGGCGGCGGTGAAGTCGGCTTCCTCGATCAGGCTGGCGATCAGGTCGAGCTGGTCGTAGGGCAGGTCTTCCTTCATCAATTCGGCGGTGTAGGCGCGGATGTCGCGGCTGAGGATATCGGTTGCGAGGTAGTGCTCGCCCGGATCCGACGGCGCCTTCTTCGACGAGCGGGCGATGTCGAGGAACATGGCGCCGGCTTGCAGATGGCGGGCCGTCTCCTGCTGGACAGCGGGAACGGCCTTGGCGAAATCGCCGGCTAGCTTGCGGTCGAGGAATCGCGGCGTCGAGAAATCTTCCGTGTCCTCGGCATCGGTGTGACCGACACGCGACAGGACCCGCTCGAACACCCCGATGAACGGAAACAGCAACAACGTGTTGAAGACGTTGAAGAAGGTCGAGTAGAGGCCGACCGCGACCGGCACCAGGGGAAAGGTCTCCTTGCCGTCGACGATCACCGGAATGGCGGGATCGCCGCCGAAGAACTGCATGGCCCATTCCAGGACCTGCATGGAGACGAAGAACAGCGGGATGGTGATGCACACGCCGATGATGTTGAAGGAGATGTGGGCGTAAGCGGTGCGCTTGGCGTTTTTCGAAAGATTGAGCGAAGCCATCCACGAGGTGATCGTGGTGCCGAGATCGGCGCCGAGCGAGAAGGCGACGGCCGTCGTCCAGTCGAGAATGCCGGCAGCGCCAAGGCCCATGACAATGCCGATCGTCGCCGAGGACGAATGGATCATGGCGGTCACGCCGGCGGCGATGAACACGCATTTGAGCAGGTTGAGATAGGAGTCGGCCGTCAGTGTTTGCAGCAGTGCCATGACTTCGGGCAGATTGCGCAGCGGGCGCAGGCCGCCGGTCATCAGGTTGAGGCCATAAAAGATCAGCGCGAAGCCCATGCCGGCAAGCGCTATGTTCTTGACCTTCTCGCTTTTGGCAAAGCAGTAAATCAGCGAGAACACGCCGGCCAGGATCAGTCCGAGCGGACCGAGCGGCAGGGCGATGAGCCCGTTGCCGAGCGTGGTGCCGATATTGGCGCCCATGATCACGCTGATCGCCGGTCGAAGCGCGATGACGCCGGCATTGACCAGGCCGACGACCATGACGCTCATCGCCGTCGACGACTGGATGACGCCGGTGATCAGCGTTCCCGCCAGCACGCCCTTGATCGGCGTTCCGGCGGCCCTGGCGAGAAAGGCGCGCATCCGGTTGACCGACAGCGCCTGGATGCCGTTGGCCATGAAGTCGAGGCCGAGCATGAAGATGCCCAACCCGCCGATCACCGGCACGAGGATGTCCTTGAAGATATCGATGTCCATGTCACGCAGTCCCCAACAAGCCGCCATCACGGCGCGATATGACGTTCAGTTCAGGCGCTGCGCCAAGCAGCAGCCTGGTTGTTCCGCTCAGTTTCCGACGGGCTCCTGCCCTGCCCAGTATTGCTCGATCCGGGCGACCAGCGCCTTCGGCAGCGGCACGTAGCCGAGCGCGGCGGCGTCATCCGCGCCGTGCGCGAAGGCGAGCCGGAAAAGGTCGTGCACGCGGCGATAGCGATGTTCCGAACGGCCCGAGACCTGAACGACCGCGAACACCGCCGTGCTGATCGGATAGGCGGCATCGCCGTTACGATCGGTCAGCGAAGCGAAGAAGTCGGTCGTTTGCGCCCAGTCGATCGATGTCGCGGCAGCCTGCACGCCCTCCGGCTCCGGCTTGACGAACTTGCCGGATTTGTTCTCGATCAGCGCATAGGCAAGGTTGGCGCGCTGGGCCTGGCCGGATTCGGCATAGGCGATCGCGCCCTTCGTGTCGTGCACGGTTTGAATAAGGTTCTGTGTGCCTTCCGCGTCAGTGCCGAGCGGCCACGAGATCAGTGTATTGGCGCCGTATTTGGCCTTCCACTCCCCGCTGACCGCCGACAGGTATTCGGTGAAGACAAAGGTCGAGCCGGAGCCATCCTTGCGGTGAACAACGCTGATCCTGAGATCGGGCAGCGTCAGGTCCGGATTCACCGCCTTGATCGCGGGATCGGACCATGACTGGATCTTGCCCAGATAGATGTCGGCCAGCACCGGCCCCGTCAGGCGAAGGCTTCCCGGGCCGATGCCGTCGAGATTGACGACGACGGCGATGGCGCCCATCACGATCGGAAACTGCTGGCGGCCAGCTTTCCCAAGTTCGGCGGCATTGATCGGCGCATCCGTCGCGGCAAAGTCGATGTCCGGCTGGTCGAGACGCAGAACGCCGGCGAGCGAGCCAACGATTTCGTAGTCGACCTTCCAGTCGGGCGAGACATAGTCCCCGCCGTCGGCGCGGGCGCTCTCGTAGGCCGTTGCCCATTTGCCGATGATCGGGGCGGCCAGTGTCGATCCGGCGCCGCGGATAGGCTCAGCCTGCGCAGCGGCCCCGACCATCAAGCCAACAGCAAGCGCGATGGCGCCGCTTATCTTCGCCGATTTGCGCCGCAGTGATGCAAAGCTTGCTGGAAACATCATGGCGACCCCCGACGCGCGAACAAATAGCTACTTTTCAGTCTTGGCAGATATCGACAGTCATCCGCCCGGCGAACGAACGCCGTCAGAGAAACAACATCGCTCACCGTATGAACCTTGGTTAACGATCGGATGACAAAGATCTTTGCGGGTGAGATTTTTTATTTTTCCGCGATTGCCGCGGTTGCCTGAAGAATTGTTCGGCAGCCAATCGCTTCAGCTTTGCGCTGCCCCTCACCTGCCTGCCGGCACCCTCTCCCCGTATAGTGACGGGGAGAGGGGCGCTCTCATCGATGGTTTCGCCAATCACCAGCGTTGCAGAATATCCGCCACGGTGCGACCAGTCCCTTCTCCCCGTCACACGGGGAGAAGTGCCCGGCAGGGCGATGAGGGGCGGCGCCGACTCCGACAACTGATCCCCTTGGCACGAAGTTGCTGGTCGCCTCCACGCAGGGACAGCCCTATTTCGCGTCGTGGAAGATAATGCCGACGGTATGGCGCAGGCCGGAGCGAATCCGGCTGACGCCGTGCCTGAGATTGACGCGGTAGCTGCCTTTGCTGCCCTGGACCGGACGATTGTGGACCGCGAAGGCGACTGCGTCGCCCTGGCGCAGCGGCACCACCTCGGCGCGGCTCTGCATGCGCGGGCGCTGTTCGGTCAGCACGAACTCGCCGCCGGTGAAATCCTTATCCGGTTCGGACAGCAGGATTGCCACCTGCAGCGGGAACGCAAGCTCGCCGTAGAGATCCTGATGCAGGCAGTTGAAGTCGCCGGGACCATATTGCAGCAGGAGCGGCGTCGGCCGCGTCTGGCCCTGCTCGTGGCATTGCTTGAGGAACGCGGCGTGTTCGTCCGGGTAGCGCTGCGCGACGCCCATGCGTTCGTTCCAGTCGTTGGCGACGGCGGCAAGGCGCGGATAGAGCGCGGTGCGCAAGCCGCCGATCAGCTCGGGCAAGGGATAGCGGAAATAGCGGTACTCGCCCTTGCCGAAGCCGTGCCGCGCCATGTGGACATGGCTGCGGAAATGGCTTTCGTCGGGATACAGCCCGGCGATCTCCCGGCATTCTTCTGGTGTCAGCAGCTTTTCCATCACCGCGCAGCCATAGAAGCTCATCTCCTCGGCCAGTGCCTGCCAGTCATATCCGGCGACGCGCGCTTCCGCCGATCGGACCGCTGCTGCTGGAACCGTGTGCATGGTCATAGCTCTGCTCCTCTGGCTTCATCGGCTTCTGCCATCAGATGGGTGAAGCAGCGCACACAAACCACCCGTTTCCTGCCAACCGGTTTAGGCACAACGCAAGGTTGCCATGGATCAGCTTCACCGCCGCGACGCAGCATGGATTTTGGCAAAATCGAGCCCATATCCCTGATAGGGAGCTTTGAGCGTGAAACTCGCGCGTGTAGCCCTGATTGCCGCGGCTTTTGTAGCCGCTGTGGCTGTTTGTTCTTCTTCCGCAGCAACAGGAGAAGCAAACGGCCAAGGGAGGACTGCGCTGCGCATCGAGATAGACGGCGCCATCGGTCCGGCGAGCGCCATGCAGTTCGAGGAAGCGCTGGCGGTGGCCGCAGAACGGAACGCCGAGGTTTTCATCCTGCAGATGAACACGCCGGGCGGGTTGGTCACCAGCATGCGTGAGATCATCGCCGACATCCTCGCCTCCCCGGTTCCCGTCATCGGCTATGTCGCGCCCGCCGGGGGGCATGCGGCGAGCGCCGGAACCTACATCCTCTACGCAACCCATGTGGCGGCGATGGCGCCCGGCACCAATCTGGGCGCGGCAACGCCCATCGAGATGGGCGGGCCGATGCCATCCTTTCCCGGCGACGACAAGAACAATGGCCCGGAAGCCGGCAAGGACCCGAAGAATCCACCGGCGGGCAATGCGATGATCGCCAAGGCGACGAACGACGCGGTTGCCTTGATCCGCAGCCTGGCCGAACTGCGCGGGCGCAATGCCGATTGGGGTGAAAAGGCGGTGCGCGAGGCGGCCAGCCTGTCGGCCAGCGCGGCACTGCAGGAAAATGTGATCGACTTTGTCGCCCGCGACACGACCGAACTGCTTCAGCTGGCCGACGGCCGGACGGTCGAGATCGCCGGCAGGAAAAAGGTGCTGGCGACCAAAAGGCTGCCGGTTGAAACGCTCGAGCCTGGCTGGCTCATCCGGCTTCTCGCCGTCATCACCGACCCGAACATCGCCGTCATCCTGATGCTGATCGGCGTTTATGGCCTCGTCTTCGAGTTCACCAGCCCGGGCGCGGTCGCGCCAGGCGTGATCGGCACGATCTGCCTGCTGCTCGGGCTCTATGCGCTCAATCTCCTGCCGATCAGCTATGCCGGCCTTGCCCTGATGCTGCTTGGCATCATCTTCCTCGTCGTCGAGGTCTTTAATCCCACAGTGGTGCTTGGGCTGGGAGGCGTGGCTGCGTTTCTGCTGGGCGCTGCCATGCTGCTCAGGATCGAAGGTCCCGGCTTCGAGATGTCGTGGGCCGTCATCGGCACCGCCGCCATCCTGACGCTCGGCCTGGCGCTGCTGACCGGCAGCTGTCTGTGGGCGGCCCGCAAGAACGTTCCGCGTGTTGGCGCCCAGGCCATGCAAGGGCTGCCGGCCAAGGTCCTCGACTGGCAGGGCAGCGAGGGACACGTGCTGGCCCGGGGTGAGCGCTGGCGGGCGAAAGCCGACGAACCCATTGCGGTGGGCGACAGCGTCGAGGTGGCTGATGTCAGGGGTCTCGTGCTGACGATACGGCGCCGCAATGTGCGAAGCGATGGAGCAAGGCAATGATGCTCGGATATGTGGCCTATCTGGTGGCAGCGCTCGTCGTGGTCATGTTCCTGTCCGCGGCCATTCGCATCCTGAGGGAATATCAGCGCGGTGTGGTCTTCACGCTCGGCCGCTTCACCGGGGTCAAGGGGCCCGGCCTGATCATCCTCATCCCTTTCGTGCAGCAGATGGTGAAGGTCGACCTGCGAGTGGTGGTCCAGGACGTGCCGCCGCAGGACGTGATCTCGCGCGACAACGTCTCGGTGAAGGTCAACGCAGTGCTGTATTTTCGTATCGTCGACGCCGAGCGGGCGGTGATCCAGGTCGAGGACTTCATGACCGCCACCAACCAGCTCGCACAGACCACGTTGCGCTCGGTGCTCGGCAAGCATGAACTCGATGAAATGCTGGCCGAACGCGACAAGCTCAACAGCGATATCCAGGAGATCCTCGATCAGCGGACCGATGCCTGGGGCATCAAGGTCTCCGATGTCGAGATCAAGCATGTCGACCTCAACGAGAACATGGTCCGCGCCATCGCCAAGCAGGCCGAGGCCGAACGGCTGCGGCGTGCGAAAGTGATCAATGCCGACGGCGAACAGCAGGCGGCGGCAAAACTCGTCGAGGCCGGCAAGATGCTGTCCGAGACCCCGCAGGCCATGCAGCTGCGCTATTTCGAGGCGCTCCATGACATCGCCGGTGAACGCTCGTCGACGGTGGTGTTTCCGGTGCCGATGGATTTGCTCGGCCATTTCATCAGGCCGACCGGCGAGAAGACGTGAGCTCGAAGGCCGGCGATCCTTCAACCCCCTCTGCCCTGGCAGGCATCTCGCCCCACAACAATGGACCACTTCGTGGGGGCGAGGAACCCAAGCTGGAATGAGGCCGCGATCCTTCATGCCGGCCATCTCCGCCACGAGCGGAGATCGGCAGGTCGCCGCTGCGCGCCAATCAACCGTTCGTTGGCCGAACAGGGCTAACGGAAAAATCAGACATTCATGGCAATGTTGAACCCGCCCGAATGAAAGTCAGGCGACGGCTGGGTGCTGGCCCATCGAGAAGAAAAGGATTGCGCATGTCATCCTTGCTCAACACCGGACGTTCATCGCTCAAGCGCAGTCTGATCATGCTGGCAGTCCTGGCCTTTTGCATCTTGCCGGCCGGGGCGTTGGAGCCCGTTGATCTCGCGGAATCGCCAGACACTGTGGCCTTCAATGTTCAGAACAACGGCAAGTCGGTCCCAGTCACGTTGCGACAGCTGGAAAAGCTCGGTCTCTACCGGGTCACCACCGCAAGTCCATTTGAAAAAGGGCAGCTGACATTTGAAGGCGTCCTGTTCCGCGACGTGCTCAAGCTCGTTGGATTGGAAGGCGAGGATTCCGTTGTTCTGCGGGCGGTGGACGAATATGTGCAGATAATTCCGCGCCAGGATTGGACGGAAGGTCCTCTCCTGCTTGCCACCCGCCAGAATGGAAAATTGCTGACCCGGCGCACGCAAGGTCCGACCCGGCTGGTCTATCCGCTCAACGACCACCCGGCCTTCGACACGCCAGTCCACAAACCACGGTGGGTCTGGCTGATCAAGACGCTCGAGCCTGGCGGCTGATCGAGCTCCGGCGTGGCTCGAATGGCACGCTTTGAAGGCTGGCGCGTTCCCGTCACCTACGGGACCGCCATCGCGGCTGCAGCAGCCAGCTCTGCGGTCCTGATCACCGTACTGTTTCTCAGCCTCAGCAAGATCGAATATTCGCTGCCGCGGTTCGGCTTTTTCGCCATCCGCGAGTTCCATATTGCAATACGCGATGTAACTCACCTCAAGGACATGACATCGCTCGCCAAGGCCGCCCCCGGCTCTGCAGACAGCCTTGAGCAGTTATCAGCGGCGAACGACCTGGTCTACATCCGCTTCAAGCGGATCGACGGCACCGGGACGGCAAGCGAGATTCCCGCCTACGCAAGTATCGTTCCGCGTATCGTTGACGCGGTGACACGGCTTGATGCCATGATTGCGGCCGGGCTGCCTCTCGACGAAAAGATTTTGAAGGAAATGGGGTTGGAGCTCGAGCATCTCGTAGCGAGGATGAACGACGAATATTACAAATATGGAGATGAGATCAACGTGGATCTCTATTCGGCGGAAAAAAGCCTGAAGAAATTCAACTACCAGATTGCATTCGCTCTGGCGGTCTTGTCGCTGCTGGCGATCGGAACTGCCGTATTGCTTATCGGCCGTCGGGAAACGATAAGGAAACTGGAGTTTCTGGCCTGGCGCGACGCGACGACGGAACTGAAGAACCGTGCCTGGATGTCAGCCAACAGGGACGTGATGCTGGACCGGGCAAGGCTGGCCGGCAAGCAGCTCCGCCTTTTCCTGATAGATTTGGATCATTTCAAGAGCGTGAACGATACGTTCGGTCATCACATCGGTGATCTCCTGCTGAAAGCCGTCGCCGAAATCCTGCAATCGGTCGAACGGCCCGACGAAGTTGTCGCCATCCGTCTGGGCGGCGACGAGTTTGCCGTCATGGCGATCGGGGACCGGCACGCGGCAGCCGATGCGCTCGGCGATCGGCTTCGCGAGCAATTGAACCGGTTTGCCGAACTCGCGGGCCACCACGTGCGGATGGGAGCCAGTATCGGCATGGCGTGTTTCCCCGAACATGGTTCGGATATTTCCACCCTGTTGCGCAACGCAGACAGCGCTCTTTATGTCGCCAAAGCGGAAGGACGTTCTGGCTTCGTGACGTTCTCGCCTGCAATCCTCAATCAGTTCGATATGCAGCTCGGCGAAGAGGCCGGGATCAAGCGTGCGCTTAACTGCGACGAGTTCTTTCTGGTTTGGCAACCGCAGTTCGAGCTGGCAACCGGCCGCATGATCGGCGCCGAGGCGCTGGTGCGCTGGCGCGACCCCGCTTCGGGAGCGATTCGTCTGCCGATGTCATTCATTCCAATTGCCGAACGAAGCGACCTGATACTTGAAGTCGACAAGGTTGTGCTGAGCAAGGCTTGCCTGCAGGCAGCTCGATGGGCGCCACTATCTGCCGATGATCTCGTTTGCTCGGTCAATCTTTCGGGCAAAAGCCTTCAGAACGATGCGTACTTCGCCCACCTTGTTCTGGTGCTGCAACAAACAGGACTGCCGCCGTCGCGCCTGCAACTGGAAATAACCGAGGGGGTGCTTATCCAGAACAGCCGAAACGCCTTGAACATGCTGACGGAAATTCGAAATATCGGCGTCGGTCTGGCACTCGACGATTTTGGATCCGGCTATTCAAGTTTCGGCTACCTTGCCGATTTCAACCTCGATCGGCTGAAGATCGACCGATCGTTCTTGAGCGGTCTGGAAGCGTCGAAGAAAAAACAGAACGTCGTTCGAGGCATTATAGCACTGGCCAATTCCCTTGGCTTGACCGTTCTGGCAGAGGGGGTGGAAAACGAAGCGCAGCTCGATTTCCTGATCGCCGAGCGTTGTCACAGCGCTCAGGGGTTTTTCCTGTCACAACCGATCGAAGAAAATCGGCTGACGAACCACCTGGCTGCGAGGCGAGGCAGGATGAAAGATACGGACAAGTTCAGGCTGGGCCTTTCTGCGTAGAGCATTTGCACAGAAGATGTGGTCCTAAGCCTGAAAGCGTCGCTGCCGGCCGGCCTGCAGATGCGAAATCCTATGCGAACAAGCCGACCGCTCGATCGTAAAAATGGTCGAGAGCGCAGCGCCTGGCGGCAATCCGGGCGGCTTCAACCAATTCCTCGCGACCCGAGGCGCCGTCCTTGTAGGTTGCGATGACCACGCGCGCGATCATTTCGGCGTCCTCGTTGTCGAGCTCCGCTTCGCCGGACCGCAAAATTTCCCGAACCACACCCCTCAAGAGATCCAGTTCAATGGTTGAAAAGACGCCCATATAGGGCGCGGATTTGCACTCCACGGCCATCTGAATTCCTCCCGCCGTGACGATATCAAACACTCGGCAGATTACAACTAAAGTATTAGGCGAGCGCGCGCTTTGGGGGTCGCCCATAGGCGTTGAAACGGAATGGGATTAGTCTGCGCGGTCCGGGGCTTCAGGGACGCGGCAAGAGAATGGATTTCAGTTCAGGGCAAGGCTATTTCCTCATCGGCGGCCTCATCCTGGTCGGTGCCGGGCTGCTGATCCTTTCGCTGATCGTCAATGCTCGTGTGGCGCACAGCGTGCGCCACGACATGCGCCATCGTGAAAAGTTGCTGGAATATTACCGCAACATCTTTTCCCAGCTCGGCGTCATCCTGATCGGAATTGGCGTTTCTCTGTTCATCTTCTTTTTTCAGCAGAATTATCAGGACCAGCGCAAACGCGAAACGGAGCTCCAGCTGGTTCTTGCCAAACTGGCCGCGCGCATTGCTCGCGGGGCTGCCGTCGTCGAATACCTCAGCGAATTCGATGCGCTGCTGGATCATGGCGGACCCTATACCAGTCCGGAACTCGGCGGGACCAACGCCGCGATCAGCGCGCATGGGGCGGAACTCGGCAAGCAGGTCGCCGAGATCCTTTTGGTTGAGCGCGACGTTGAAGTTCAAGCGTTCG
The DNA here is from genome assembly GCF_055811735.1 of Mesorhizobium sp. WSM4850. Lineage (NCBI taxonomy): Bacteria > Pseudomonadati > Pseudomonadota > Alphaproteobacteria > Hyphomicrobiales > Phyllobacteriaceae > Mesorhizobium > Mesorhizobium sp. WSM4850. Next base: position 24,562 of record NZ_JBVVPV010000039.1, read on the forward strand.
AGATCCTGAACCTGTCGCGCGATTTCGAAGCATCGTTCGTCGTCAACGAACTCGATCCCATGCTGTGGTTCAACATCGTCCAGGATGAGAGCGAGATCAAATATGCCACCACTCAGCTCGCCCTCGACTACAAGGACCTGCAGGATGCGATCGGCGGCGAGCCAATCGCGGTTGCGATTGCAAATCCTGAAAAGGAGGCAAAGATCAAGCAGGAGGTGCTCGACATCTTTTATGATACTGACCTCTTGCGCCAGCGCAGCCGGAGACTTCTCGGCCGTGCGTGCTGGCTTTTCAGCAAGGGGCGCAGCTTCGTCAAGCTTGGACCGGTCGACGAGATCGAGGCCGAAGCCAGGTCGCACCAGGAATGGATCGATCGGTCGAAACGCTTCCTGACGCAGTTGAAGTCGGGAAGCGGCGATTGTTTCAAATTGCTCCAGTTCAACCCGGCGCCCTGAGTTGAGAACGCGCCGGCAAGAGGCCCGTCGCCCCGCCGCGGCCTGGCCTAATCGCTGCTCATGCAGAACCGGATGACCATTCCAATCCAAGGCTCTATAACAGGCCGACAGAATTGCGATGATCAAGGGGAGACGATGCGCTACATACGTCCGCTTTCAATGGAAGATGCCGTTGGCCAGTTGGCCGGCTCGCCCGGCACCGCCGCCATTCTCGCCGGAGGCAGCGACCTCCTGGTGAGAATGAAAGGCGGCTTTATCGAGCCCGACCTTATCGTCGACATCAAGTCGATCGACGGACTGGGCGAGATCGGGGAAACGGCGGAGGGCTTCAGCATCGGTGCCGCGGTCCCCTGCGCCCTGATGGGAGAGAGCGCGGCCTTGAACAGGGAATGGCCGGGCGTCGTCGAAGCGGCCAAGCTGATCGGCTCCAAACAGGTGCAGGGACGCTGCACGATCGTCGGCAATCTTTGCAACGCCTCGCCGGCCGCCGACAGCGTGCCGGCGCTGGTGGCCGCCGGCGCCAGGGCATCGATTGTCGGGCCAGGAGGCAGGCGCACGGTCGCGGTGGAGGCAGTCCCCACCGGGCCTGGCAAGACGTCGCTCGCCAAGGGAGAAATCATCGAGGCGATCCTGCTCGACAGGCGGGCGCCGCGCTCCGGCGATGCCTATCTGCGTTTCATTCCACGCACGGAGATGGACATCGCCGTGGTCAGCGCCGGGGTGAACCTGACGCTCGATGAGCAAGGCGTCGTCAAATCGGCCCGCGTCGCGCTGGGCGCAGCGGCACCGACGGTGCTGCTGGTGGAAGAGGCGGCCGAGGCCCTCATCGGCAGGAAGCTGGACGAAGCAGCACTTGAGCGGCTCGCCAAGGTCTGCTCGGGGGCCTGCCGCCCCATCGACGACAAGCGGGGCACCGTCGAGTTCAGAAGAAAAGTTGCGGGTGTGCTGGCCAGGCGGGCCGCCACGACCGCCTATGCGCGTGCAGGAGGCAAGTGATGGCTGGTGTAGCAGTTTCAACGACAATCAACGGCGACAATGTCGAGTACCTTTGCCAGCCGGACGAGACGCTGCTCGACGTGCTGCGCGACCGCCTCGGGCTGACCGGCGCCAAGGAAGGCTGCGGCACTGGCGACTGCGGCGCCTGCAGCATCATCCTCGACGACCGGCTGGTGTGCTCGTGCCTGGTGCTTGGCGCGGAGGCCGAAGGCCGGCGCGTCGAGACCATCGAGGGCATGGCGCATGGCGACAGCCTGCACCCGCTGCAGCAGAAGTTCCTCGAGCACGCAGCGCTGCAATGCGGCGTCTGCACGCCGGGTTTCCTGATCGCGGCGAAAGACCTGTTGGCCAAGAACCCCGACCCGACCGAGGAGGAAATCCGCTTCGGCCTGGCCGGGAACCTCTGCCGCTGCACCGGCTATGACAAGATCGTGCGCGCCGTTCAGGACGCCGCAAGCGTGATGAAGGGAGCCTGACGATGAACTTCGATCCGCGCTATTCCGGACGCAATTTCGCCTCCGTCGGCACGCGTCCCATCCGCCCCGACGGCGTCGACAAGGTAACGGGCCGCGCGCGCTATGGCGCGGATTTCAACATGGCCGGCCAGTTGGTCGGGCGTGTCCTGAGAAGCCCTCACGCGCACGCCACGATCAGGAAGATCGACACCTCGAAGGCGGAGAAGCTCAACGGCGTGAAGGCGGTGATCACCGCGGCCGACCTGCCCGACCTCACCGACGGCGATGCCGCCATGTACGACATCCTCGACAACTGCATGGCGCGCAAGAAGGCGCTCTATGACGGCCATGCGGTGGCCGCGGTCGCCGCGGTCGACGCCCGCACGGCAAGGCAGGCGCTGAAGCTGATCGAGGTCGACTATGAAGTGCTGCCGCATGTGACCGATGTCGACGAGGCGATGAAGCACTCGGCGCCCGTGCTCGACGACACCATCTTCACCGAGGGCCTTGAGCAAAAGCCCGTCAAGCCGTCCAACGTCACCAAACGCAGCCAGTACGGCCATGGCGACATCCATGAGGGATTTGGCCAGGCCGATTACGTCGTCGAACGCTCCTTCAAGACCGAGCAGACGCACCAGGGCTATATCGAGCCGCATGCCTGCGTGGCGAGCGTCAGTTCCGACGGCACCGCCGACCTCTGGGTCTGCACGCAAGGCCATTTCGTCTACCGCCAGCACTGCGCTCAGCTGCTTGGCATGGAAGCCTCCAAGCTGCGCGTCACCTCGTCGGAAATCGGCGGCGGTTTCGGCGGCAAGACACACGTCTGGGCCGAGCCGGTGGCGCTGGCGCTCTCGCGCAAGGCCGGCCGGCCGGTCAAGCTGGTAATGACGCGCGACGAGGTGTTCCGCGCCTCCGGGCCGACCAGTGCCACCTCGATCGACGTCAGGATCGGCGCCCGCAAGGACGGCACGATCACCGCGGCCGAGGCGACGCTGCGCTATTCCTGCGGCCCCTATGCCGGCATGTGGGCCGAGCTCGGCGCCATGACCGCGTTCGCCTGCTACAATCTCGCTAACGTCAGGACGGTCGGCTACGAAGTGCTGGTCAACCGGCCAAAGACGGCGGCCTATCGCGCGCCATCGGCGCCGATGGCGGCGTTTGCAGTGGAAAGTGCCGTCGACGAGCTGGCCAAGGAGATCGGCATGGATCCGGTCGAGTTCCGGATCAGGAACGCCGCCCAGGAAGGCACCCGATCGTCCTACGGCCCGGTTTACGGCCCGATCGGCATCGGCCCGACGCTGGAGGCGGCGAAGAACCATCCGCACATGCAGGCGCCGCTGGGTAAGAACCAGGGCCGCGGCATGGCTTGCGGCTTCTGGTTCAACTTCGGCGGCCAGACCTGCACCGACCTCAACATCGGCATGGACGGCTCGGTCTCGCTTGCCGTCGGCACGGTCGATGTGGGTGGTTCCCGCGCGTCGCTGTCGCTGGTGGCGGCGGAGGAACTCGGCATCGCCTATGAGCAGATCAAGGCGGTGGTCGCCGACACCTCCAGCCTCGGCTACAACGACATGACGGACGGCAGCCGCGGTACCTTCTCCTCCTCGATGGCGACGATCTCGGCCGCCCGCAACGCCATCAAGATCCTGCGGGAACGCGCCGCGCAGATGTGGGATGTTCCCGTCGACGACGTGCTCTGGGAAAACGGCCACGCCATCGCCAAAGGCGAGAAGTACGGCAACCTTGCGGCGCTGTCTCTGAAGGAGATCGCGGCCGGGTCAGGAAAGACCGGCGGGCCGATCGCCGGCCACAGCGAGCTCGTCGCCGACGGCGCCGGCGTCTCCTTCGCCACCCATATCTGCGATATCGAGGTCGATCCGGAGACCGGCGCCACGAGGGTGCTGCGCTACACGGTCGTGCAGGATGCCGGCAAGGCGGTGCACCCGACCTATGTCGAGGGGCAGTACCAGGGGGGTGCCGCGCAAGGCATCGGCTGGGCGCTCAACGAAGAGTACGTCTACGGCAAGGACGGGCGGCTGCAGAACCCCGGCTTTCTCGACTACCGCATCCCGGTCTGCTCCGACCTGCCGATGATCGACACGCAGATCCTCGAGATCCCCAATCCCAACCACCCTTACGGGGTGCGGGGCGTCGGCGAAACCTCGATCGTGCCGCCGCTGGCGGCGATCGCCAATGCGGTGTCGAACGCCGCGGGCGTGCGGATGACGCATATCCCGATGTCGCCGCCGCGGATTCTCGCGGCGATCGAGGCGGAACGGGGAGGCCGATGGTCGAAGTAACGCTCTGGGGATCGCTCGGCGCAATCGCCGGAGGCAAGAGCAAGGTCGAGATCGAGGCGAAGGATATTCGGGAGCTGTTCAGGAAGCTGGCTGAGCAGTATCCCGGCTTCGAGCCCTACATCGACCGCGGCATCGCAGTCGCCATAGACGGGGTTATCTATCGCGACACCTGGTCGAAGGAATTGCCGCAGGGCGCTGAGATATTCCTGCTGCCGAGACTGGCGGGAGGATAGTTGGCACCATCTTACCTCGGAGCGCTGCTGCGGTGCAGAACCTTTGATCGCGGAGGAACAGCGCGAGGGGGCGCGAAAGATCGCTACAGAGCGCTTTTATTCTGAGCCGCAGCATTCTTCGGCTTATGTAACGGAATGGATCCCAGGGTCTGCGCCGCGTCGCTTCGCTCCTTGCTCCGCCCCAGGATGACGAAGGCGCAGAGGAACTCTAATCTCCGACGCGCTGCAGTGTGCCGAGATGATTGTCGTCGAGAAACTCTATGGTCATGGCCGACGCCTTGCCGTCGGGGCCGACGACAAAGCCCACGCCCGATGGCCTGTCCGGCGTCTCGGCGTCCGGGAAGGTCAGGAAGAGGTCGCCGTCGAAATCCTTCAACGAATATGACCGGGCGCCGGCCGGCCCGACCTTGAGCACAAGAGTGTCTCCCGCAGTCGACACGACCGCATCGCCGATGAAGTCGTTGGAGTAACGGCCTGCATAGGCGCTGGCTGGCCGGGCCGGACTTGCCGGAGACGGTGGCGCGGCATAGGTGGCCTTGGCCGCCGCGATTGCCGGGCCGAACAGACCCGCATAGGTATCGTTCCATGCCTTGATCCAATCCTTCTCGACCGTTCCGTCGAAGACGAGATCGGCGAAACTGTCGGACAGCCCCTCCGGCACCCCTGTCGAAAAGGCGTTGGCGACGATGACGATGCCAAGCTTCTCCTCAGGAAAAACTGTCACCAGGGTACGGGCGCCGACGCTGAAGGCGCCGGCATGGCCCCAGCTCAGGCCGTGCCGGCCGAATTCGACATTCCAGCCGAGGCCGTAGAAGGACGTGCCGCCTGAGACGGGGTTCCTGCCGCGCGCCATCAGCGGAACATGCGTCTGGTCCAGTGCATCTGCCTTAATGAGCGTCTCGCCGCCATAGACCCCGTTGCCGAGCACGAGGCGCACCCATTGCGAGAGATCGCGCGCCGTGGAGCTGACGCCGCCCGCGGGCGCCTGCGCATCCGGATCGCGCTTTACCTTCGCGGCCCAGACGCCGTCGATCTTGACGTGGAGCGCGGCGCGATTGGCCTGCTTGATGAAGTCCGCATGACGGGAGCTGGTCGAGGTCATTCCAAGCGGCCGGTAGAGCTTCTCCTCGGCGACCTCCTCCCACGATTTGCCTGTCGGCTTCGCGGCCGCGGTGGCACCCTCGGTCAGTCCGAAATTGCTGTAGGAGTAGCCGGCGCGAAAGCTCGACGATGGCGACACGAAGCGCAGACGACGCAGGATCTCCGCGCGATCGTAGCCAATGTCCTCAAGATCGTCTCCGGCGGTGCCGGGAAGCCCGCTGCGGTGCGAAAACAGGTCGCGGACCGTGAGTTCACTGGTCGGATAGGGCTCGGCGAGCCGGAAGGCGGGATCGAGATCGACGATTTTCGCATCCCAGGATACGATGCCCTCGCTGACCAGCGCCGCCACTATCGTTGCCGAGACTGGCTTGGAGAGGGAGGCGATCTGGAACACCGTGTCGGCGTCGACGGTCTCCGGCTTGCCGGCCTCGCGACGCCCGAACCCTCTGAGAAAGACCACCCTGTCGTCATGCACGACGCCGATGGCGAGACCAGGTACGGCACCGTCCGCGACGACACCTTCGGCGAGCAGTTCGAGCTTCGACAGGGCGGCAGTGATCCGGTCGGGCGTAAGGCTGTCGGCCGACGCCGCCTGCGGCGAAAGCACCATGACGGCGATGAAGGCCAACGTCCCCCAACGGCGGAAATTCCGACCCAACCCCACGCTCGAGCTCCTCCCCTGCAAGCACTGTCATACTACAGGCCGACGCAGGGAAGGCCAGCCCTCGCCTGCGCGATACAGCAAAGTCCGCTGCGCGACGCCAAGCGGCCATCCCCGGTAGCCAACCGGTCAAAAATATCGAACGGACCATCGCTCGGCGGCGACGACAGTCATGAAGAACCCGAACGACAACAGCGATGAGAGCACGATAGCGACGTCGAGCCGGTCGGACCAATAGTTGAAGGTCGCGTCGACGATCGTCGCCAAGACCTTGTCGGACCGGATCCATTCGCCAACGATCGCGCCGATCACCGCGGTCGCATCGCGGCGGTAAGCGCCGGAGGCGGACCCTGGTGGTGAAAGCCTGACGCTTGCTACCCGACGCGTAGGGCAGCTCAGGGTGGAAAGTTCACGTTGCCGTCATCGATCTGAACTGACAGGAAGCGCCAATTTCCGACATTGGCACTCAGTCGCTAACCGACCATTCCAGAAGTTCCGGTGAGAGCCTAGCGCACGGACAGCCGTCACTCCTCCGGCAAGCCCGCGAACCGCATGTCCTTGATCCAGCGTTCGAGGCTTCCGGGGGCGGTCCATATCTTCTCCCACTTCCTGCGTTCTTTACTGATGGATTGGCCGGGAGAGTCTTTGAGGAAAACCGCAAGCGCTTCCCTTGCCTCCCGCTCGTTTCCCAGACAAGCGTGGATCCCCGCAAGCATTCGGTGTGCGCCTGTCGGGATTCTAGACATTTTCCGCATCGCCGCCAGCGCAGCCTGGCAATCGTTCTTTTCCCAGAGCGCCCAGCTCATCTGCCAGTGGAGCAAATCAGAGTGAAAAGGATCGATGCCCTTGGCCTGCTCGATCCGATCGATCGCTTCGTCGATGCGGCCAACATACAGCAGCGGGTCCGTACTGCCGTGAAGGATGCTTGAATTGCTGGGATTCAGCGCAATTGCCTGATCGAACTGTGCCAGGGCCTGCTCGATCTCTCCAGCTTCAGTATGGATGCGGGCGCGGATATGATGTGCCTCGGCATCGTCCGGAGCGAGCAGGATTGCCTTGTCGGCGTACTCGGCGCCACGCTTCAAGGCCTCGTCCCGGTTATGTTCCTTCTCGTGCCACCCGAATGTCACATCATGGCGATAGGACCAGGCCAGCCCGATATAGCCGAACTGGGCGTTTGGATCCGCTTCGATCGCCTTGAGGCTCAGTTGCCGCACCAGTTGGTTCCCCGCGGCCGTGAAAGCACTGCTGCGCATCTCGGCAATCGCCATCAGGTGATAGTGGAGCGCGCTGACCTGCGCGGCGTCGCTCTTTGGCAGGGGGCGCTGGATCCTGCGCCCGACCCGATCCGCAAGCGTGCGGATGATCTCCTCCTGGACGACGAACAGATCACCGATCTCGCGGTTGTAGGTGTTAGCCCACAGATGCGATCCGTCATGCGCATTCAGCAACTGGGCGGTCACTTGCAGCCGGTCTCCGATCTTCTGCTGGCTGCCTTCGAGCAGGTAGTCGACGCCGAGTTCATCTCCGATCTGCCTGGCGTCGGTGGGCTTGTCGCGGTACCTGAAACTCGAGTTGCGGGCGATGACGGCGTAAGTCTTGCTCCGCGAAAGCTCGGTGATGATCCCCTCGGCGACGGCGTCGCTGAGATATCCCTGATCCGCGCCGGCACTCATGTCATCGAAGGGAAGGACCGCAATCCTCGGCATGTCGCTCACTGTCGCCGACGGCCAGAACCGCCAGGTCGTCCCGGCCAAAACCACAATAAGGGCGAGCACCGCTGCTCCTGCCCAAACCCAGCGCGGAGGCGATGACCGCGCTGGTTGGCGTGGGGCTTGTCCCTCAAGGATGACGCGGAAGGCCTGCACCGGTTCGGCGATATTCTTCACCTTCTGCTCGCCCATCGGCTCGAAGCCGAACGCCAACTTCCTCTCAACCTCCCTGGCGACCTTTGCCGAGACACAGATGCCGCCTGGGTCGGCCAGCTGCTGGAGCCTGGCAGCGACATTGACGCCCTCGCCATACCGGTCCTCGCCCTCGACGATCACCTCGCCAAGATTGATCCCGATCCTGACCCGGATCCGCTGGTCCTCGGGAACGGCGGCGTTCCGTTCCGCCAGCCCGCGCTGCAGCGAGACGGCGCATTCCACGGCATCCACCACGCTGCCAAACTCGGCGAGCATCCCGTCGCCCATAAGCTTGAAAATCTGGCCGTGATGGCGGGCAATCTCGGGCTCAAACAGATCCTTGCGTCCGGCACGAAGGCGCTCGAAAGTGCCCGCCTCATCGCGCTCCATTAGAGTCGAATAGCCCACTACATCTGCGGCTAGAATTGCGGCAAGCTTGCGGTCCATTGTTGGCCTGGCCCCGGCGGATCATAGTATTGGTTGTTCCGATAAGAAACTGACCTCACCAGTACTCAGCAAATCGCTACTTTCCGCGCGTTCATTGATGGCTGATGCGGCGACGGTTGACCAATTTCGTATTCTACCACATTCAAGACATTCGAGCTTACCTGCCGGAATGGCTCGTTTGGGTCGGTTCTTGCCATCCACCGGCACCAAGCGTCAGACTTTCACCACTAGGTTCTGTTGACAAAGTGCATCGGAAGACAGGCCATAGTTCCAGCACATTTTGCTAAGCAGGCTGGCATGGGACGTGAGTTCATCCATGACGCTGGCAAAGCGCTTCTCAGTTTTCGTTTTTTTGTTGCATAGGACTTTCTACGCCCGAACGCGGGTTCGGTCATCACCTGCCAATATAGGCGGCCAGTTCGTCCGGCGTCCCATTTGGGAAGGCCTGTTTTAGAAAATTCAAGAACGCTGACACTCGCGCGCTGAGTAGCCGCCGAGATGGGTAGAGCGCCCATAGAGCGATCTCGGGGCCGTCGATATCCCCCCATAGTACCAGCGTGCCGTCAGCCAAGTCGTGGGCCACCAACGAAATGGGAAGACGTGCTGCACCGACGCCGGCTCGCACCGCATCCCGGACCATGACGAGCATCGACAAAGCGAGGACAGGCTCGATTGCAATTGTTGACCGGCCACCTTGTGTCTTCACGTGCCATGTTTGCCGATCGCCCGCCCAGCGCGCGACGCCAGGAGCGGCGAGTCCACCACTCGCGCGAGGAAGGTCAGGGCTCGCCACTACGACCAGGCGGTCGCGGAGAAACGCCCGTCCAACCAGGCTTTCGTCGGGATCTGGATTGACTCGGATTACCAGATCGTAGCCTTCCTCGATCATGTCAACAGGCCGATCCTCAGTCGTAACCTCCAGCCTCACCTCCGGATATTTAAGGGCAAACCCCGCAGCAATCCTCCCCATTGCGGTCTGAGAAAAAAGCAAAGGTGCGCTAATCCGTAATCTGCCCTTGGGTCTCTGACCGCCCGAGGCAATCGCCGAAGCTGTCTCGTCCAGTTCGGCAAGCAGCGCCCCTGTCCGCTCGAAGAGCGCCCGTCCTTCTTCGGTGAGCTTCAGGCTACGCGCACCCCGTTCAAACAGGCGCAGATCAAGGCTGCTTTCCAATTCTCCAACGCGCCGGGACAGGGTCGCCTTAGGCCGGCCGGTGGCCCTTGCCGCTTTGCCGAAACCACCGTGGCGGGCAACGAGATTAAAATCGGCGAGGGCAAGAAGATCCATGTATGTTCCACCAGCGAGACGGTGCGTCTAAAATTTCAGCCTGTTGGACGCTCAGTGAGCCACACATATTGGCCGTGTCAAGCAACCCAACAGGAGAAATTTCATGACCATTCTCGTTACCGGGGCCACAGGCAATATTGGCCGCCAAGTCGTCGAACACCTCGTCAAGCGCGGCGCTGATGTACGTGCTCTCGTCCGCGATCCGTCGAAAGCCAACTTCCCGGCAGGCGTATCCGTCGTGCAAGGCGACTTTCTCGATGTCGATTCGCTGCGCAAAGCCATGTCTGGAGTTTCCACTCTGTTCCTTTTGAACGCCGTAGTTCCGGACGAATTCACCCAAGCTTTGGTCGCGCTGAACGTCGCCCGATCGGCCGGTATCGAGCGGATCGTATATCTGTCGGTGATCCACGCTGACGGCTACGTGAACGTGCCCCATTTCGCTGGCAAGTTCGGCGTCGAGCGAATGATCGAGCAGATGGACTTCAAGGCTACGATCTTGCGCCCAGCTTACTTCATCCAGAACGATCTGATGATCAAAGACGTCATCACCGGCTATGGCACCTACACAATGCCGATCGGCGACAAGGGTCTCGCCATGATCGACGTCCGTGATATCGGCGAGATCGCCGCCCTTGAGCTGCTGCGCCGTGAACAGGCCGCAGAGCCGCTTGCGATCGACTGGATCAACCTCGTCGGTCCAGAGACACTGACTGGGGCGGATATCGCCGCCATCTGGTCAGACGTGCTCGCCCGCCCGATCAACTACGGCGGCGACAATACCGAGGATTTTGAGCAAAATCTCAAGCAGTTCGTGCCCGCCTGGATGGCCTACGACATGCGTCTGATGGGCGAGCGCTTCTTCACCGACGGGATGCTGCCTGGGGCCGGCGACGTCGAGCGCCTGACTGCCCTGCTCGGACGTCCACTGCGCCCATATCGAGCCTTCGCCTCGGAAACCGCTGCCTCCGCCTGACGGAAGCGCAGCCCCTGTCTGATCACAAGGACTGTCATCATGATTTATTCAACTGCCACAGTTCCGGTGAACCCGGAAGGCGAAGTCGCATTGACGCGCGCTCAAGTGTGGAAGGGTCTCGAGCTGAAAGCACGCGACGCCCGCTTGTTCCTTGTCACGGGTCTCTGCACCCGTTGCGACGTTGTGGAGGAAAGCGCTACCCACTTCGTGCGTGAGGCCACGATCGGTGGCCACGACCTGCGCGAAATCATCACACTCGAGCCGGAAAGCAAGGTCACCTTCTTCCAGGCATCCGGTCCGCGCGAGGGAGCGATTGTCAACGAACTGTTCGAAGATGGAGAAGGCGCACTGCAGCTTCGCTTCTACTGCTACATTGGCCTGCGCGGCAAAGAGCCAAACGGTCGCGAGGAGCAGGCCGAGCAGGCTCAGTTCGCCAGCGAAAACGGCTACAAGGCCGCCCTGCTGTCGACGCTGAAGCGGACCCGCGAACTGCTCGCAGCGGGAAAGCTCTAATCACCGCCAGAAACACAAGCAACAGGGCGGCTCTCAAGGAGGCGCCCTGCCTTCGCGGGAACAAATGATGCTACGTCCGTCGCCGACGCGTTCAGCCGCCTCTAACGGTATCGAACCGACCACCGCTCAGCGGCAACGACCGTCATGAAGAACCCGATCGACAACAGCGATGAGAGCACGATGGCGGCGTAGAGCCGGTCGGACTGGTAGTTGAAGGTCGCCTGGATGATCAGCGCGCCGAGACCTTTGTCGGAGCCGATCCATTCGCCGACGATCGCGCCGATCACCGCGGTTGCCGAGGCGATCCGCAGCGAAGCGAAAAACATTGGCAGCGCGCGCGGCAAGCGCAGGCGCCAGAATACTTCCCAGCGCGTCGCCGACAGCACGCGGAACAGCTCGTGCTCGCTGGGGCTCGCCGATTCCAGACCCCGGATCATGTTGATGAGCGTTGGGAAGAAACAGATCACCGCCGCGATCACGATCTTGGGCAGCATGCCGAGGCCGAAGATGAGGATGACGACCGGGGCCAGCGCCAGCACCGGGATCGTATTGAAGAACAGCACGACCGGAAAATAGGCCGCCTGCAGCGTACGGCTGTGAACGAAGACGACCGCCAGCAGCACTGCGGCGAGGTTGCCGAGCACGAAGCCGGAGAGCGCCTCGATGGCCGTCGGCCAGAGGTTCGACAGGAGAAGCGATCCGTTCCCGGCAAACACGCCCGCTATCGCGGTCGGCGTCGGAACGATGTAAGCGGGCACGCCGGCGAGCGGCAGCAGGAATTGCCATGCGAGAATAAGCGAGCCGGCGCCGAGGATCGGCAGCGCAGCCTGTGCGAATGGCGAAAGCGCGCCCTGGTTCACGACGCCGCTCCGAGGGCGGAGCGCATCCTGGCCATTGCCGCGACGATCGCCGGATCCTCGCGCGAGCATCTGTTGTCCGGCCCCTTCAGCGGACGAAGGTCGTGGTCGGCGACGATCCGTCCGGGATGGGCGGCAAGCACGATCACGCGCTGCCCGAGATAGACGGCTTCGGCAATGGAATGCGTGACGAACAGCACGGTCGTTCCGGTCCGCCGCCAAAGGTTCAGCAGTTCGTCGTTGAGGCGATCGCGGGTGATCTCGTCAAGCGCGCCAAACGGCTCGTCCATCAGAAGCAGACGTGGCTCGCCAAGCAGCGCCCGGGCGATAGCCAGCCTTTGGCGTTGTCCGCCGGAAAGCTGATGCGGCAGGCGCTCACCAAGCGCCGACAGCCCGACGAGTTCGAGCAGCTCGTCGGCGCGGTCGTCTATCATGCGCGACAGGCTGCGGCGGCCCACCTGGATCGGCAGCCGCACATTCTCGCGCGCCGTGCGCCACGGCAAAAGGGTCGAGTCCTGGAAGACAAAACCCACGCCCCGGCCGGAGCGCACCGCCGACGGCGTTTCGCCCATCACGCGTATCGTGCCCGCGAGCGGCGCCAGAAGATCGGCGACAACCCGCAGAAACGTCGACTTTCCGCACCCCGAAGGCCCGAGGATCGACAGGAATGTCCCGGCCTCGACTGTCAGTTCGAGACCGGAGATCACCGTCACGGGCGAGCGCCGGCCGGGATAGCCGACGTCGAGCCCGGAAGTTTCGATGGCCGGCGCGGCCATCAAGAGGCGGGCGCGCCGAGCTTCGGCCGATCAGCCGCACTGAGTTCGAGCACCTTCGTCGTATAGACGTCCTCGGCCTTCGGCCTGCCGTTTGGATACTGGCCAATCTGGTCAAGCAGCGCGATCTGGCTCTCGATCGAGGCAGGATCGAAGGTGCCCCATCCATCCTTTTTCGTGTTGTCGTCGAACGACAGTTTCAGCACCAGGGAAATCGTCTTCTTTTCCCAGCCTGCGTCGATCTCGGGATAGGCCGCGACGAGCTTGTCGACCGCCTGCTCGGGATTGGCGTGGACCCAGCCCCACCCCTTGGCGACCGCCCCGATGAATTTCGCCAGGGTCGCGGAATCGGATTCGATGGCGCTGTCGGTCGCGAAGTAGACGTTGGCATAGGACGCCAGGCCGAGCTCCGACAACAGCAGATCGATGCGATCGTCACCGACGACGCTGAGCGCCTGCGTGTTGGTGATCCAGCCGCCGATCGCATCGACGTCGCCACGAACCAACGGCGCCTTGTCGAACCCGACATTGACGATGGTGACCTCGGAAGGGTCGATCTTGTTCTTCGCGAGCATCGCGTCGATGGCGAAGCGCGCGGTCGGCTGCGTGCCGATCCGCATCCCCTTCAGATCCGCCACCGACCGGATCGGCTTCTCCGGTTTCGACGTCAGCGCATAGGGTCCGGTGCGATAGCCGCAGGCGATTATCCTCACCGGAACGCCGCTCGCCCGCGCGGCATAGAGTTGAGGCGATTCCGAGAATTGGCCGAGCTGGGCGGCACCGGACACCACCGGCGGCACGGTGGCGGCGTTCGGCCCGCCGGGGCTGAACTCCACTTCAAGCCCGGCTTCGCTGAAGTAGCCATTGGCGACGGCTGCGACGTCGCCGATCTGGCCGTTCGACATCAGCCAGTCATACTGGACCACGAGCTTGGCGGCTGCCGAGGCGCTGGCGCCAAACAGCTGAAGTCCCGGCCCGAAAGCCGCCAGGCCGGCGGCGCCGGCCTTCAGGATCGATCTGCGATTCCACTGCGATGCGTTCCCACTCATCTTCTTGCTCCTTTGTTGGACTGCTTGCATGCGGCGCGGCCCTTTCTTGCGAGGCCGTCGCGATCCAATCACACTTGCGTGTCGTGATAGTCGCCCGGTCCCGCGCCGGTCCAGGCATAGAGTTCCCACAGCGTCCCGTCCGGATCGTGGAAGTAGGCGCAGCGCGCGTTCCAGACATAGTCGCCGGGCGGCCCGACGAACGGCACGCCCTTGTCCGACAGTTCGGCGTAGAGCCGGTCGACCTCGCCGGCGCTTTCGAGTTCCATGGCGACGCACGCCTTGTGCGCCTGCTTCGGTGAGCGGACATTCGAGACGCCGCAGTGGCGATTGATGTGGTCCAACTGCCATGCGGCGAGCGTCACGCGCTCGGAATGAAAATCGACAAAGCCCTCGGCGCGGCGTCTGATCCGGTAGCCAAGCTTCTGCGTGTAGAAGTCGATGGTGCGGTCGATATCCTCTACAAGCAGGCAGATATCGGTGATTGCCTTGGTCTGCCCGAGCGACATGGTCATTTGCCTCGATTGATCGCGGTGAGCTCGACGCCTACGCGCGATGCGGCGCCTTCGATGTGCCGGCGCATCGCCTCGCCGGCAGCCTGTGGATCATGCGCGGCGAGCGCGTCGTAGATCCGCACGTGCTCGGCGACGTTGACCTCGACCAGGTCGTGGAGCGGATTGGTGAGGCGGGCATAGTGGATCGACTGGCGGATCTGCTCGCAGACGAAGGAAATGAAGGTGTAGATGTAACTATTGCCGGTCGCCCGGGCGATCGCCCGATGGAAAAGCAGATCGGCCTCGATGCTGCCATCCTCCCAGCGCTCCTCGCCGCCCATGCGGTCCAGCGCAGCCTTGATCGCGTCAAGATCATCGGATGCGCAGCGCGCCGCGGCCAATGTGGCGGATTCGGTCTCCAGAATGCTGCGCAGCTCGAAGAGCTGCTCCATGTTGCGCTGGTCTTTCAGCGCTTCGCGGTCGATCCGGATCGCTGTTCGCTGTTCCGGCGCCATGACGAATGCGCCTACGCCCTGACGCGCCTCGACCATGCCATCGGCGCGAAGCTGAGCGATCGCTTCTCTGACAACATTGCGGCTGACGCCGAATTTGTCGGCGAGCTGGCTTTCGGTGGGAAGCCGGGCCCCCGGGATGAAATCGCCGCCCTCGATCTCGCGGCTCAGATGCGAGGCGACGCGATGCGGAAGCGCCTCCACGCTGCCTATGATGGACGAACGCTGCTTCATGCGGCTTCCCCTACAAATCGCCCCGATCAGGCATGAGACATCCGGGATTGAACAGGCCTGCCGGATCGAAGGCTGCCTTGATCGCGGTATGTAGCTGCCGCTCGCGCTGCGACAGGCCGGCCCAGAACACATGGCTGCGGCTGCGACCGACGCCATGCTCGGCGCTGAACGAGCCGCCGAGCGCTCCGACCAGTTCATAAAGTCGGGTCAAGACCGCCTGGCCCACGGTCCTCGCTTCGCCGGGCTCGCAATCGATGGGCGGCAGCACGTTGAAATGGATGTTGCCGTCGCCCGCGTGGCCATAGGCCAGGGATGTCCAGCCTGGCCACTCGCGCACGATGCACGCGCGTGCTTGCTCGATCAGCTTCGGCACCTGGCTGAGGCGAACCGAGAGGTCGGTGCGGACATGAAAGCCGCGCCGCGCCTGCCCCTCGACCAGGCCCTCCCGGATGGCCCAGCATGTGGCGGCCTGGGAGCGGTTTTGGGCGACGACGCAGTCCTTGATCAGGTCGCTCTCAAGGGCGCGCGCCAGCATCGTTTCAAGAAGTCCGCCGGCATCTATCCCGGGCCCACAGGCGAGTTCGACGATCGCATGAACCGGACATGCCTGCGTCAACGGCGAGCGCAGCTTCGGATCGATGAGATGGACCAGCGGCAGGCACTCCTCGCCGATGACCTCAAACGCGCTGAGAAGGTCGGAGCAGAGATGCCTTGCCATCCGGAACAGCTCGCACGCCTGGCGGAAGCTGCCCAGTCCGACATAGGCGGTCCTCGACCTGCGTCGGCCGGGGCGAGAGCCTTACTTCGACGCCGGTGACGACTCCCAGCGTCCCTTCCGAGCCGATCATCAATTGCTTCAGGCTGTAGCCGCGATTGTCCTTGCGCAGCCCGTTCATGCCGTTCCAAAGGGTGCCGTCCGGCAGCACCGCCTCAAGCCCGAGCACCAGGTCACGCGTCATGCCGTAGCGCAGCACATTGATGCCGCCGGCATTGGTCGCGACATTGCCGCCGATCGTGCACGATCCCTGTGCGCCAAGCGCGAGCGGGAAGGTCATCTCGGATGCTTCAGCGGCGTCCTTGACGTCCTGCAGCACGGCCCCGGCATCCGCTTGCAGCGTGAAGTCGAGCGGGTCGACGCGGCGTATCCGGTTGAGACGCTCGAGCGACAGCACTGCGTAGTCCGAATTGTCTGGAATGGCGCCACCGGCAAGTCCGGTATTTCCACCCTGCACGACGATGGCGATACCGCTCTGCGAGCACCATCTCACAAACGCCTGGACGTCTTCCACCGATCCTGGACGCACGATGAAGCGGGCACTTCCGCACCTGTCGCGGCCCCAATCGATGAGGTAGCGCTCCGCCTGGGGCGACTGGCCGTCTATTAGCGCATCACCCGCCAACTGCGCAGGCAGCTCAGCAATTGCGCCGGAAGCTTCGCGTTGAGAGGGGCGATCCGTGATCATCGGGTCAGATCATACGGTCATCCTACAACTTCGCAAGTCCTATTCTTCTCGATGCTCCAAGGTCCACCTGCCCCGCTAAAAAACGGATGCCGGTCTCCTTCGAATAAGGATTGTGTCGAATACATTTCGCTGATTAGCTATCTTGCATAAGTCCGGGACAAGATTGGCAAATGTTGTCCGGGGAGGACCGCGATGCCGGTGCTTGAGGTTCGCCACGTTTCGAAGAATTTCGGGGCCATCCAGGCCCTGAGCGACGTCAGCTTCCAGGTGGAGCGAGGCGAAGTCGTGGGTCTGATGGGGGACAACGGCGCCGGCAAGTCCACCGTGGTCAAGACCGTGGCTGGCAATTTCCCGCCGAGCGACGGCGAAATTGTCGTGGACGGCGAGGTTTGCCATTTCCATAAACCCGTCCAGGCCCGCGCCAAGGGGATCGAAGTCGTCTATCAGGACCTGGCGCTCGCCGACAATCTGACGGCGGCGCAGAACGTCTTCCTCGGCCGCGAGATCAAGAAAGGTTTCTGGCCGATCAGAGTGCTTGACAAGCAGGCGATGATCGACCGCTCGGCAGCGCTGTTCAGGGAACTCAAATCGGAAACCAGGCCGCGCGATCTGGTCAAGAAGATGTCCGGTGGGCAGCGCCAGGCGGTAGCCATTGCGCGAACCCGGCTTTCAAACGCCAAGCTGGTGTTGATGGACGAGCCGACCGCCGCCATCTCGGTGCGCCAGGTGGCGGAAGTGCTCGAATTGATCCGGCGCCTGAAAGCGCAGGGCGTCGGCGTCATGCTGATCAGCCACCGCATGCCTGACGTTTTTGCCGTCGCAGATCGCATCATCGTGCTCAGGCGAGGTTCCAAGGTTGCCGACAAGGACACCGGCAACACGTCACCCGAGGAAATCACAGGACTGATAACGGGAGCCATCCGTGGCGAATAGTGTTCAGGAATCGGCCGGGAACGCCGGCCAGCCGGCCATGTCGGACTTCGTTCCGACCAAGGAACAGACAGCTTTCCAACGCGTGATTTCAAGTCAGCCCTTCTGGGTGACGATCGCGCTGATCGCGCTGGTCATCTTGATGACAGCGATGGAGCCGAGCTTCGGCACCTCCGAAAACGTCGCCAATGTGACGCGCAATCTTGCGCCTTTCGGCATCATGGCGCTCGGCATGACCGTCGTCATCATCACCGGTGGCATCGATCTGTCGGTCGGCTCGATCATGGGCCTCGTGGTCATCGTCGCCGGCCTGTTCCTCACCTGGCATTATCCCTGGTACATCGCTTTCGCCATGGGCCTTTTTTCCGGCCTGGCCTGCGGCGCGGTCAACGGATTTTTTGTCGCCTATGTCGGAATGCCGTCCTTTGTCGTCACCCTCGGCATGCTGTCCGTCGCGCGCTCGCTGGCGGTGGTGTTCTCGGCCAACCAGATGCTTTACCAGTTCGGGCCCGATGCTCCGATCGTGAAGGCGATCGGCCAGGCGAAATGGCCGCGGCATGGACCCGAGGACTGGGCGCCGCACTGGATACCGGAACTGTCGTCGCAATTCTGGACCATGGTGGTCCTGGCGCTGATTGTCGGCTTCGTGTTCAATTTCACTGCCTGGGCCCGGCATCTGTTCGCCATCGGCGGCAATGAGGAGGCGGCGCGGCTCACCGGCGTTCCGGTCGACTGGATCAAATTCCAGGCCTACCTTTTCTCGGCCTTCACCGCCTCGATCGCCTCGCTCCTGCTGCTCGGCTACAACGGCTCGGCCATCAATGCGATGGGCCAAGGCTATGAGCTGCGCGTCATTGCGGCGACAGTGATTGGCGGCGCCAGCCTGATGGGCGGCGCCGGCACGGCTTTCGGTGCGGTCATCGGTTCGGCGTTCCTCGAAGTGATCAGGAATGCGCTGCTGATGGCCGGCATCGATTCAAACTGGCAGGGTGCCTTCGTCGGCGCCTTCATCGTTCTTGCGGTTCTTTTGGGCATGCAAACCGGCGGCAAATCGATCCTCGCCGCGTCGCTGGCAGTCCTGATGCCCAAAAAAAGCCGCTAGAAACCCGCCGGCGGGAGGCCTGCGGGACATCACACCAAGGAGGAGAACTTCACATGAAGAAACATCTGCTGACGGCGGCTGTCGCGCTTGGCGCCATGGTGCTCGCCGTTTCCGGTGCCGAGGCGAAATACACCTTTGCCCTGGTGCCGAAGAACATGAACAATCCTTTCTTCGACCAGGCACGCGACGGCTGCAAGAAGGCCGAAGCCGAATCGAATGGTGCCCTGGAGTGCATGTATATCGGCCCCGGCGAGCATGGCGGCGGCGACGAGCAGGTACAGATCGTGCAGGATCTCGTGGCCAAGAGGGTGGACGGCATCGCCGTATCGCCATCGAACGCTGCGGCGATGGCGGTTGCGCTGCAGGCCGCCAAGGACGCGGGCATTCCGGTCCTCACCTGGGACTCCGATCTGCTGCCCGAGAACAAGGACCTGCGCGTCGCCTATATCGGCACGCACAATTATGAGATCGGCACGAACCTCGCCAAGCTCGCCATGCAGATCAAGCCCAAGGGCGGCACGATCTGTATCCAGTCGGGCGGCGCGGCGGCGGCCAACCACAATGAGCGCATGCAGGGCATTCGCGACACGCTTTCGGGGACCAAATCGGCAGCCTCACCCGGCGACCGCCTGACCGGACAGAACGGCTGGACCGAAATCGAGGGCTGCCCACTCTACACCGACGACGACTTCCCGCGCTCGGTGCAGCAGTTCGAGGACATCATGGCGAAAAACCCGAACCTCGACGCGTTCATCCCAACCGGCGGCTTCCCGCAGTTCATCCCCGATGCCAATCGCGCCGCGGTCGCGCCGTACAAGGAAAAGATCGCCTCGAAGGCCCTGGCCCTGGTCGTCGCCGATACGCTTCCCGTACAGATCGACCAGATGAAGGAAGGGTTCTCGCTCGGCCAGGTCGGCCAGCGGCCGTTCGAAATGGGCTACAAGACGATGATGGCGCTGAAGGACATGAAGGACGGCAAGGCTTCGCCGGCCGACCCGACCTATACCGGCCTTGACATTTGCACGCCGGAGACAGCGGATACCTGCATCGCCAAATAGTGCTCCAAATAGCGTTAATTGGGCGGGAGCAACCTCCCGCCCTTTTCATAGCCCGCCCTTTTCTTGGGGGATATCAATGTCGGAATTGTTCTCGCTCAACGGCCGTGTCGCGCTGGTCACCGGTGCTTCGCGTGGCCTCGGCTTCGCCATGGCCAAGGCACTTGCGGAAAACGGCGCGACGGTGATCGTCAATGCCCGCGATCCGGCCGCGCTGTCCGCGGCGGCCGAAAGGATCGGTGCCGAAGCCCAGCCGTTCGATGTCACCGACGCGGCGATCTCGAGGGCGTCGCTCGAAGGGATCGTCGAACGCCACGGCCGCCTCGATATTCTGGTCAACAACGCCGGCATCCAGCATCGAAGTCAGTTGGTCGAATGGCAGGACGAGGATTTCGACCATGTGATTGCCGTCAATCTTTCGGCTTGCTTCCGCATGATGCGCGACGCGGTGCGCCTGATGCTGCCAAACAAGTTCGGGCGCATAATAAACACTGGATCGGTTGCAGCGATCCTTGGCCGTCCCACCATTCACGCCTATGTGGCGGCAAAGGCGGGCCTGCACGGGCTGACACGCTCGACCGCCGCTGAACTGGGCCGTCACGGCATCACCGTCAACGCGATCGCCCCCGGCTATTTCGCTACTGAGCTCAACACCGCACTTATGAGCGACGAGGCCTTCACCAAATGGGTCGAGGCACGAACCCCGGCGGGCCGCTGGGCCCAGCCTGAGGAACTCGGCGGAGCCGTGGTGTTTCTCGCCTCAGACGCTGCCGCCTACGTCAACGGCCATGTGCTGGCCGTCGACGGTGGGCTGTCGGTTTCCCTCTGACCAGCGACGCGCCTTTCAGGAATAAATTTCAGCCGGGCAGCGCTGCGAAATCTGCGAAGACCGGCTGAGTTAATGCATGTCGCCCAAAAGTGCGCAGCGGTTTTGGGATAACGACATGCATAAAAACATAAACCTAAAGCGCGTCGCAGACGCGACGCGCTTTAGCCAATTCCAAAGACCAGGCTCACGCGCCCATCCGTGAGCTGCTGAACCTTCCGCAGTTCAAGCCCGCGACGATTTTGCATTGCTCCAAACAGCGCCTTCCCTTCGCCGACGAGCAGCGGATAGAGGATAAGCCGCAGTTCATCCACCAGCCCGGCATCGATGAGGCTCGCGGTCATTCGCGCACCGCCCATGAGATAGATATCCTTGCCCGGCTGCTGCTTCAGGCCAGCGATGTCTTCGAGGCTCCGCACGAAGCGCGTCTTTGGCCAGGCCGCCGAATTCATCGTGTTCGACAGCACATAATGCGGGGTATGTTCGGCAAAGCGGGCCCATTCGAGCTCCTCCGGCGTCGGCAATTTGCCGGTCATCGGCAACGGCTTGTCCGGCTCATTCTGGATCGCGCTCCAGTAGCGCTCGTAGCCGGCGTACATGATGCTCCCGAGCAGGCAGGCATCGATTTGCGGCATCAGCCCATACTCCTCCGACCACGCGTCGACCCATTCCGCGTAACCCTCGGGTCCCTCCATCTTGCCGTCGACGGAAATCTTCATTCCGGCGATCAATTTGCGCATGACTTCCTCCATCAGGCTTGCCCAAAGCAAGCACGTTTCATCGTTTCATCGTTGCTGGTGTGCGAGCCTCCACGGGCGAATGCCGGTGGAGGCTGGGCGGTGACTTCAGCCGACGCGGTCGTGTCAGGCCGGCAGGCGGCGGTCGTATTCTGCCCGCAGGCGGCTCCAGCCATCCCAGAACGAGGTCGGCGTCTTTCCGGCGAGGCGGGCGGCCAGCATGTCGAGGTGCATGTGCCAGCCGGCGGTGACGTTGAGCTGGATTGCGCGTTCCGGCAGCCGGCGATGGATGACGGTGAGCAGCACATCATTGCCCTTCGGCTCCAGCAAGAAGGAAACCCCGCCGGTGTTTCCCCAGGTAATGGCGAGCTTGTAAGGTTGATCGAGCTCGGTGATCCGGCCCTCCATCCGATGCTCTTCGGGAAAGCCCGCGGGGCGCTGGCCGGGCGGATCGGTCAGCTCGTCGTTACGCCAGATCAACTCGAACGACGTGCCGGCCTTCATTTCCATCTGGCCAGCAGCCATCCACTGCCGGCGCAGGTCGCTCTCGGTGAGATAGGCCCAGACCCGCTCGATCGGGCCGGGCAAAAGCCGCTGGATGGTGAACGTGGCGGGCTCGGTCAGCTCGCCATAGGCTTCGATGGTTTTCATCTGGTTCATTGGTCGTCTCCTTCTTTTGAGGCGGGCGATTTCCTGGAATCATCCTGGGCCCAGGAATCACCCGGGGCTTTGCGTGCGTCCTGCTCGCGAAGCAGACGCTCGAGGACGTCGAGACGGTTGGTCCAGAAGCGCTCGTAGAAGCCGAGCCATTGGTGGGCGCTGGCCAGCGGTCCGGGTTCGAGGCGGCACAGATGTGTGCGGCCCCTCACCTCGCGACGAATAAGCCCTGCATTCTCCAGCGTCTTGATGTGCTTGGAGGCGGCCGCCAACGACATGGCGAAGGGTTCCGCCAACTGGCTCACCGTTCGCTCGCCGCCGGCGAGGTCGCGAAGCATGTGCCGGCGGGTGGCGTCGCCAAGCGCGTGAAAAACCGCGTCGATCTGGGGTGTGTCTAATTCAACCATGTAGTTGAATATAGAGGCACGCTTTCGAATTGTCAACCGATTGGTTGAATGATCTTGGAAGGGAGTTCCACAGGCGGTCTGCGGCGATCGAAGACATTCGGCAAGTGCAAGGGCCGCGGACATGGTCACCGCGGCGGAAGCGGGACCTTCACTTGCCTTCGAAGAAAGTATGAATCGAGACTTCCAGCTTTTCGATGAGTTGAGGGTTATGGCAGCTTCCAGCCCAGATCAGGGCGTTCAGTCTCATATCCTTGTTGAGAAAGTTCATTTTCCGGGAATCAAGCAGGTATCCCGCGACCTCGTAGTGCCGTCCCTTGATAGCCTCGATAAGCGCGTTGTTTCTTCCGGTCTTGTCAGTAAGATTCACGTCAGCGCCATTCTCGACAAGCAACTTAACGACATCCAGATGCCCGTTCTTTGCTGCTTCAATAAGGGCCGTTCTGCCGTAGTAGTCGGCTCTTGCATTAATCTCTATTTCGGGATGTTTCACGAGGGCTAAAATAGAGGCGTAGTGGCCCTTGGCCGAAGCAAGGCTCAAAGGCGTGCTCTTCCATTTGTTTCTGGAATTCACATCGATTGCTGGGTGTTCGATCAACGCCTCGACCGCCGCGGTGCGGGCATTGAGGGCTGCGAGATGAAGGGCTGACCAGCCGCCGCCGTCCGCCTCGTTGATATTGGCGCCGGCCGCCAATTCCGCTCGAACGGCCCCCGCATCGCCGCTTTCTGCCGCGATCAGCAGATTCGACCAACCTCTCGCCCCTTCGACTTCCAAGCTCTCGGTCAATGCAGTCGCCTCCCCGAATGCTCCCTGCAGGATACCATTGTTCCGGTTCGGCCGACATCCACCGAATGACCGGCTTCCATCGAAAAGCCTTTCTCATTCGACGGTGTCCGCAAATACAATCCGAGAGGGGAAGAAGGAGAAGATAGGGAACCTGAGCTTGAGCGAGAGGCATGATGCCTTTGAGTGCCTGACCTAAGAGCGCAACGGCGTCCGACTGACTTCACTCGCAAGCAGAGTGGCGAGGACGCCCAAGTCGGACTGGCTGGTTGGTAATCGGCATGGAAGTTCGACCGGCTCGAACGTAAAGCCAGGCCTCTGATCAAAGCGGAACTGGCCGATATCCTCCGGCAGCGGAGGCCGATAAAGACGAACAGGAAGCGCGCACTCTATCGAGAAACAAAGGGATCATGCAGTCCTTCAGTGCATTCGTCGTCAACAATGTCCGCTGGCTCGCGGGCGCCTTTTTGCTGACCCTCGTCTCGTCCTTCGGGCAGACCTTCTTCATCGCCTTGTCGAACGGCGATATCCGCGAGACGTTCGGGTTGAGTCACGGCGAGTTCGGCGGGCTCTACATGCTGGCAACGCTGCTTAGCGCGGCGACCCTGCCGTTCCTGGGGCGGCCGCTGGACCGGTATTCGACAGTGACCATGGCGATCGCGACGATGCTCATGCTTGCCTGCGCCAGCATTGCGATGGGGTTCGCCGGGTCGCTGCCAACGCTGCTCCTTGCGCTCTACCTGCTGCGCCTTTTTGGCCAGGGGATGATAACCCAGACGGCTCTGACGGCGACTGGTCGCTGGTTCGCCGCGAACCGGGGCCGCGCCGTCTCGGTCGTCACGCTTGGCTTTCATGTCGGCGGCGCTCTGCTGCCTTTCTTGTTCGTCCTCGTGGCTGGCCTCGTCGGCTGGCGGGGAAGCTGGTTCGTCTGCGCAGCCTTCATCCTGGTCGTGGCCTTGCCTCTGGTTTGTGCGCTGGTCCGGAAGGAACGCAATCCGCAGAGCGAGGCCCAGCCGAGGGCGCAACGCGCAGTGAAGCACTGGACGCGGGCGGAAGTCCTGCGCGATCCGACCTTCTACGCCATCTGCCTGGGGGTCCTGGCTCCCGCCTTCGTCGGCACGACTATCTTCTTTCACCAGGTCTATCTAACCGAGCTCCGGGGCTGGCCGCTGCAACTCTTCGCCGGCGGCTTTGCCGTCCTGTCCGCCACGACGATGGGTTTTGCGCTTCTGGCCGGGTGGCTGATCGACCGCTTCTCGGCGGTCCAGCTGCTGCCTCTATTCCTTCTGCCGCTGGCGCTGGCATGCTTCGCGGCTGCCTATCTGACGGCGCCTTTCGCCATCTTCGTCTTCATGGCGCTGCTTGGCATCAGCTACGGCTTCTCCTCGACCCTGGAGGGCGCCATGTGGCCGGAGATTTATGGCACCGCGCATCTCGGTGCGATCCGCTCGGTTGTGGTGGCCGTGATGGTTCTGGCCTCGGCGATGGGCCCCGGCATCACCGGATACCTGATCGACGCCGGCGTCGACTACGCGCTGCAACTGGCCTTGATGGGCGTCTACAGCCTGGCCGCCGCCTTGCTGATGTGGCGGGTATCGCGGAAGCTGACGCGGGGCCTGTCTCGCGGCTGGAATCTTTCCAGCTCCTGATCGGTCCTGAAATCGTCGACACCAACATTTATGTCGCTACTTGCGGAATGAAGTGCTGGTCCGCGTCAGACTGCCAATCGGAAAGGTGAGAAGCAAGATGCGAATTGGACGTCGGCGATTTCTTGTCCTGTCGCTCGGAGCGGCTGCCTTCGGCAAGGCACACGCCTCCGGGCCACTCTGGGCAGCCCTGCGATCCGGAGAAGCCATTGCGCTGCTGCGCCATGCCGCGGCCCCAGGCTCCGGCGATCCGCCTGGCTTAAGGCTCGGTGATTGCAGCACCCAGCGGAATCTGTCGGAACAAGGTCGTGCGCAGGCCCGCGCGATCGGCGACCTGTTCCGTGCGAACGCCATCTCGTTGGCAGCCGTCTATTCGAGCCAGTGGTGTCGTTGCCTCGACACCGCTCGCCTGCTCGGGATCGGCGACGTCGTGGCTCTTGAGCTGCTCAATTCGTTCTTTGGCGACAGTTCGGCCGCAGAAGTGCGCACCGCTGCCCTTTTGGCCTGGCTCCGCGGGCAGCGTTTCGGCTGGCCTGTGGTGCTTGTCACGCATCAGGTCAACATCACCGGTTTGACCGGCGAGGTGCAGGATAGCGGCGAAATGATCATCGTCCGTATTCATGAAGCTGAGCCCGTGCAGGTCATCGGGCAGGTTGCCACGCCGGCTTGAGCATCATGGCCATCGACCCCATCTCGTGCAGCACCGCTTCTGTCGCGGAACAACGACGTGCGAGGAGAAATTAAAGGGAGTGATGGCATGGCTATCGATTTCAACCATACAATACTGCCGGCCCGCGACAGCGAGGCGTCGGCAAAATTCCTGGCGGAAATGCTTGGCCTTCCAGCCGCGAGGCGCTGGGGTCCTTTCCAGATGGTCACCACCGAAAACGGTGCCAACCTCGACTATATGGATACCTCAGGCGAAATCAGGCCGCAGCATTACGCCTTCCTGGTCAGCGAAGCCGAGTTCGACGAGATCTTCGCCAGGATTCGTGAACGGAACCTCTCGTACTGGGCTGACCCCAGCCGGACGCAGTTGGGCGAGATCAACCACCACGACGGCGGCCGCGGCGTTTATTTCGAGGACCCGAACGGTCATCTTCTCGAGATCATTACCCGTCAGTACGGCAGCGGCGGATGGAACCCGTGATCGCTCGGTGGTGTAGTCAGGCGGCGAACGTTCTGCGAGCCTTGTCACGGTGTTCTGCCGCAGCCAGCTGATCAGTCTGCTGAAATCGCGTCCAAAACTCGTCGCGGTCGTGACCCGCTCGGTCGAAGCGGTCACCGTGTGCCAGGCAGGTGCTGTGGAAGGCTTCCAGTGCGCGCTCGACATCGACACCGGCGTGCACCGATGATGCCGGATAAAGGGCGGCGAATAACGTCAGCAGGAAGCGAGGCGACATTTCACGCTCCGAGCCAGCTCAAAACGGTCGACACCTTTCAAACGCTTTGCCGCCGCGATCGATCCCTCCTGGCTAAACGCCCCAAACCGACAAGGCTGCCTCACCGCTCCTCTGGGGGCTTCAAGTGCCGGAACTGCAGCAGCAGCAGCAGGTCATAAATGATCTTCAACGCACCGCAGATGAGGAGGGGCCAAGCTCGGAAAGAGGCAGCAAGCAGAGCGCCCGCCAGCGCCGGACTGGCTGCCGCGGCCAGACTGCGCGGGACAGATGTGAAGCTCGCGGCCGCCGCCCGCTCCGCTTCCGTGACAACGGCCATGACGTAAGATGAGCGCGTCGGGACGTCCATCTGCGAAAGCGCAGCGCGGACCAGCAGCAGGGCCAGTGTCAGAGGTAGCGTCGGCGCAAGCGCCGCCAGCATCAGGGCGATGCTGGACGGAATGTGTGTGAACACCATCGTGTTGATGAGTCCGATGTGCCGGGACAGCCAAGCTGCAACGGGGAATGAGAACGCCGAAAGCACGCCGGACCAGAAGAAGAAAAATCCCGCTTCCGAAAGCGACAGGTCGAATTTTTCGAACAGCCATAGGGCAAGCAGCGACTGGACGACAAAGCCGCCGGCGAAAGCATCAAGGCTAAAAAGAGCCGCAAGCTTGAGAACGATATTGCGCGAGGGGCCGAGCGCGGACGCGGTACCTGTGTCCGACGTGGGACGGCGCTGCGGGATCCGCGCGTAGAAGAGGCCGCCGAGCAGGCCGAGCAACGCGTAGAGCACGAACATGGCCTTGATGCCGGTGAGTTGGTCGAGGCCGGATGGAGCAACAAGATCAGGGGTCGCCGAAGCGAGTGCGCCAACGGCGCCTGCAAGCGCGCCCACCAAGCTGTAACGCGCGAACATCTTGGTCCGGGCTGCATCAGTGACTTCGCGTGTGAGCACGGCATGCTCTAATGGCACGAACACGCTGACGCTGCCGGCCGACGGGTTGATGGTGCCTGCGAAAGCGATCACCAAAAGCAGCGCGTAGTCATGAACCAGGGCAAAGGCCACACCCGTGGCGACCATCAGACTGGTGGCGGCAAGCAGGAGACGGCGGTGATCGTGTCGGGCACCAAGGACTCCGACGGCGATGGTCAAGAGCGCTGAACCGAGTAGCGATGCGGTCGCGATGATGCCGACCTGCAGAGGCGTGAAACCCAATGCGAGCAGGTAGACTGGCAACAGAACGGCCACGAACCCATCGCCCATATCGCGCAGGGCTCGGGCCGCAAAAAGAAAGGTCGTCGGGTGGATCCGCTGCACTGGCCTAGCCTACTCTCATGACCTGCGTCGGCGTCACCGCGCTCGGCAGCGACGCTCGGCAAGGCGGAAAGATCATGACGGAGTCGCGTTAGATATTCCAGCGAGGCGAGTATCGGTTTTGTTGGACTGGAACAGAGAGAACCTGTTCCGGGTAGATTGACGGGCGTTTGAGGTACGGATGGATGGATGAAGGAACTTGTTAGGGCCCGTGAGCTCGCGCGGTCACTTCATCGAACGGCCGATGCCGAGCGCGTCCGTTTCGCGTGGGCACCTTCTCGCTCGCTCGCTCCACGCCTGCGAAATCCGCGGCGAACATGGTATCGGACCGATTGGTGCTCCAATATGGACATGTAGAGTTGTTGTCTTCGAGCGTTCCGTGAGAAATGGCATCCAGGCAATGACAGACTGCCAGAGGGGGAATAGGTGCGTAGCACCGCTCGGATCTCGCTTGCCATCATCCTTTCGCTAGCCGTCGCAATCCTGACTGCCTGGGCCGGACTTGCCATGTGGTATCGTCTGCCTATGGCTGAGCTTGGACGGGCTCTGGCCGGCGTCCTGTTCATCTTGTTCGGCCTCGCCACTATCATCGCCCTCTTCAGCCGGTTTCGTATCAGGGCGCTTGTCCTGTTTGCAGCTGCGTTTGCTGTGGTTCTGGTTTGGTGGAGCACCATCAGGCCTTTCGATCACGCGGACTGGGCGCCCGACGTCGCCCGTCAGGTAACCGGCACACGCGACGGAAACCTGTTGACGCTGACTGATGTGCGCGACTTCGAGTGGCGTAGCGCTACTGATTTCACCGAACGCTGGACAACGCGGACCTACGACCTCTCCAGCGTTCAGACGGTGGACCTCTTCATGTCTTATTGGTCCGGGACCAAAATCGCCCATGTCATCATAAGCTTCGGCTTTGCAGGAGGTGACTATCTTGCCTGGTCGATTGAGGTGCGGCGCCATGGAGGCGGCAAGTTTTCACCCATGGCAGACCTGTTCAAGAGCAATCCCCTGGTCATTATTGCGGCTGACGAGCGAGACGTCGTCGGCGTCAGGTCAAACGTTCGCGGAGAGGATGTCCAAATCTATCGGCTAAAAGTATCACCGGAAGCGGCCCGGGCGCTCTTGCTGGAATACGTCCTGGACGCAAATGCACTTTCCACGACTCCAGAATTCTATAATTCCATCACGACGAACTGCACGACCACGATCGTCAAGATGATGCGAGCCGTCGGTGACGTGGTCCCCCTTGACTGGCGCCTTATCGTTAACGGCTATCTTCCCGAATATGCGTATGCACGGGGTGCGCTCGATGTCAGCTTGCCGATGTCGGTTTTGAGGGAGGCAGCCCACATTGACGGCCGTGCGCGGGAGTCAGGCCTTTCGCCAGATTTTTCGAGATCGATCCGGATTGGCGTGCCATCCCCCGGTCCAATTTATTGATCTCTGGAATCGTGTTTGGAAACGCTGGGCGGTTCGAACCGGATCTCATCCCGGCTTCACGGCGCACTTCTACTTTCTCCACCTGTCGACTCGCATTGGCGGACGCGGCGCCTAGATAAGCACTGCGCTGGGCGGAGCGATGCAGAAGGACCTGAGCATGCCTGAACAAATTACCCTGACTAAAGCTGAGCAGATCACATTGAACGATGGCTCAGCCGTTCCCCAGATCGGCCTTGGCGTTTGGCAGGTCGATCCAGCCATTACGGCCCAAGTCGTGAGTTGGGGGATCCAGACCGGCTACAGATCGATCGACACCGCCGAAGGCTACCAGAACGAGGAAGGCGTCGGGCAGGCGATCCGCACGGCTGGCGTACCGAGGAGCGAACTGTTCATCACCTCGAAACTGCGCAACGGCGCGCATCAGCGTGACGCCGCCCTGCGGGCTTTCGACGAGACGATGAACAAGCTCGGCATCGAGCAGATCGACCTGTTCCTGATCCACTGGCCGGTGCCCAGCCAGGGCAAATATGTCGAGGCGTGGAAGACGCTGATCGAACTCAGGCAATCCGGCCGGATCAAGTCGATTGGCGTTTCGAATTTCAACCAGGACCATCTGGAGCGAATCATCGGCGAGACTGGTGTCACACCCTCAGTCAACCAGATCGAACTCCATCCCCGGTTTCAACAGCGCCAGACCAGAGAATTTCACAGCACGCACAACATCCGCATCGAAAGCTGGAGCCCGCTGGGCAGCGGCCGGCTGTTGAGCGACCAGACCCTCGAAAAGATCGCCGGAAAACACCGCAAGTCTGTGGCGCATGTGATCATCCGCTGGCATCTTCAGGAAGGGCTGATCGTCATTCCAAAGTCGATCCATCAGGATCGGATTGCCGCCAATTTCGACGTCTTCGATTTCGAGCTGGATTCAAAGGAGCTCGAGCTCATTCGAGGCATGGATTCGTCAGACGGCCGTACGGGCGCGAACCCGGCCACGGCTGCGTTCCTGTTCTAAGGGTCTGAGAGAAGGGAGCCGACAGCGGAGCTGCCAATCTCCCCCCTCGTGGGGGAGATTGGCAGCTGTGACGATCGCGCTCAGCCTCATATCCCCGATCCATCCAGCAGCGGGACATCTTCTTCGTCCCAGGGGCTCGGCAATGAACCCTTGCTCAGATTGGCTGTCGGCAGTGGCATCCAGCATTTCAGCTCGGGCTCGGCGTATTCAACCACGCGTCCGGGCGACGAGTCGGAAGCGCGCCAGCCTTCGCTGCCGAACTGGTCGGCTCGAGACCAGTAAGCCAGGTCGACTTCCGCCGGCCCCTGCTCAGACGGCCGAACCGTGACAAGGATTCGGCTGCCATCCCTTGGCGCGCTCGACATGTGACGCCAGCGATCGGGCTCGTCCATCGTAATCTCCTCGCGCAATCTGCATCTCGGCTGTCCCAGACGAATAGTCGCTTCGCACACAAGGCCGGTCAACCCGAACTTGCGCAGGACCGTCTATAGTTGGCGGCCTGCCGGTCTGGCGCGACATGGCTGCCAGTCATCAGCGCGCCTTCGCCTTGACTGCCCAGGCTCTGGTTTTCAGGGGAATGGACCCGTCCTCGCCGCGCGGCAGACTGTCGCGGAGCCTCTCCATCAATCTCTGGCGAGCTGCGGGTTCGAGACTCATGCAATAGCCGGGCGCCGGCCCCGCACCCAGGGTGAAGGGGTGCCAGTAGTCTTCAAAGTCCTTGAACACAGCG
This sequence comes from Mesorhizobium sp. WSM4850, assembly GCF_055811735.1. Taxonomy (NCBI): domain Bacteria; kingdom Pseudomonadati; phylum Pseudomonadota; class Alphaproteobacteria; order Hyphomicrobiales; family Phyllobacteriaceae; genus Mesorhizobium; species Mesorhizobium sp. WSM4850. The sequence goes on from NZ_JBVVPV010000039.1 coordinate 55,284, forward strand.
GGCATTTCAATCCGGGTGGAGTCGATGGAAACCAGGCCGGCCTTCTCCGCGAGATCGGTCAATCCATCTTGTGTGCAAAATGGAAAACGCCTGTCCTCGGTAAGGTCGATGGCACCGGGGTCAAGCGCCGTCGCAGCGGTCCAGAAGGCCCGCATGAATTCCACTCCTCCGCCAGGATAATCCCACACATAGAAGCCTATCGTTGCTCCAGGCCGGGCCACTCGCCGCATCTCGGCGAGCGCCTTTTGCCTGTCGGGGACGAAGTTGAGAACAAGCGCCGACACGACCATGTCCTTGCTGCCCGATTCGACTGCCAAGGCCTGCGCATCGCCTGCGAGAAACGCGACACGCTTGTCCGGCACGTTTGCCCGCGCCTTGGCGAGAAACCCCTCCGACGGGTCTATGGACACCAGGCTCCTGGGATTGCAACGGGCCAGGATGGCTGCCGACAGCACCCCGGTTCCGCAACCCACCTCAAGCCAGTCCAGACCCTCCGCCGGATCGAGCCAATCCAGGAAAGGTGGAGCGATCTGACGGCTCCATCGCCCCATATAGAGGTCGTAGCTATCCCCGGCCTGCCAAGCGTCGTGGCGCGTTGCCTCAGCCATCGCAATCTCCTCCCCTGATGATTTCGACCCGTCGGACCGCGAGAATACGCCCGCCGCCCTCGCGGGAACAGGGGGGCCAGGAAGGTCTGCCCGGAATCGTACTCGGATGCCCACACGCTCGGCCGAAACGGGCCGGCAAGGCAGACGAACCGGGCGCCGGACAGCTCCGATCCGGAAGCAAACCGCTACTGCCGTCACCCGGACACGTTCTTGCTCAGCCTGCCCGGAAGGCGAGGCTTCGCCTCATCAGTTGGATGCTGAGCGCCAAGTCTCCGCTTCCGATGAACCAGGGCGACAGGATGCGGGACGACCTCAGTCCGCGATAGAGAAGATAGGGAAGTCCGAGCGACAGGGCGATCAGCGCCAACTCGGAAGACATTCCGAAGTCCCGCAGCGTGAAATGAACGAACTGATGGACGAACATGATCACCAGGGAGGCTGCGCCGATTTCCGCCAACGGAGCGATGCGCAAGCTCGGCATCGCCATGAAGCGGACGAGGCCGAGGATAAAGGTCGAGATCGCCAATGCAACGAGCAGGCCGAGAAGTGGCGGGCCGAAGATGGCGTTCTTCATGCTGAAGGTAAAGTCGGACCCCGTCAGCGCCGCCGCGAGCGCGACCCCGGCAACCGCCACGACAAATACCGCCGACCACAGTGCGTTCATGCCGCGTTCGCGCAGGAAATGTCCGAACCAGAATGCGCCTATGGCGAGCGGCACGTTCGTCAGCGCCAGCGGCGCGCGCACCTCCTGCCAATATGCCTGGATTGAATAGGCGAGGCCGACGGATGCGCCGACGAAGACCAGCATGCCGGGATCGGTCGGCCCGCTGGTCCTGATCGCGACCTCGTTGTAGACAAGTTGCGTGGCGACGAGGCAGGTGACGAACCAGAACACGCCGAGTTCGCGCGTCAGGTGCCGTCCGCCCAACAGGGCGTCGGTGATGAGTTCCCTGATCTGCCAGGGCGCCGGGGTGTCGCCGCGCAAAAAGTCGACAACGAGCACGCTCGCCATGATCGCGCCGAGAAACATTACATAGGGGATGAGCAGGCCCTGGACGCGCTTGCGGAGAAGCGCCTTCCTCTCCGTGACGGCAAAAAGGTAGCCGGATATGATGAAGAAGAACGGCATGAAGAACAGCGATGCCGCGAAGTAAATCGGGTGCGCCCAGCGCCAGGTGCTGTGGTCGAGGACATGGGCCATGACGACGAGGGTGATTCCCAAGCCCTTGGCAGTGTCCAGCCAGGTCTCACGGATGGGCAGGTTCAACTTCAGCGTTTCCTGGATACGGCTTATCGGCCGGCCCGGTCCTTCGGTTTCGATGGTGATTGTGCATTGCATCATACTGTGTGGCAAGTGCGAATTGGCTCGGAGGTCCGCATTGCCGGTTGCCGCCGACGCAATGTCGCAAAAGTCGGCGAAATTCAGCATTCCGCTTGATTTTCCGCCGATCTTCACCCATTGTTGCGTTGCACAATAACAGGCTGGTGCCGACTATGGCAGTTCAAGCGATAGGAAACCTTGGCCGGCACGGGCTGCCGCTCTTGCAACCAGCCGGCTGTTGAAATCGATCGCGCTTTGACGTCGGATCGACCAGGTCCGCATCAAGCAGAAAAGGACCAAGATGCTTCGCGACTTGTCCGCCCACAAGAAAATGTTGATGCTCGGCATTGTCGGGCTGGTGCTCGTCGCCATCCTCGACGCCTTCAGCAACCTGCCCGTCGTCTCCGGCTGCGCATTCTACGGCAATTGCGCGATCGATGGCGCCGTAGAAGCACCGATGGGGCACAGTCAGGATCCGACGCTGCAATGAAGCCCCCCGGCAAGACGGCGCTTATCGTCTATGACGGCGACTGCATCTTCTGCCAGAGCTATGTCCGCTTTGCCCGGCTGCGCGACGCGCTCGGTCCTGTCGAGTTGCTTGACGCGCGCTCCGGCGACCCGCGCGTTGTCGAGTTTCAGCGCCAGGGCTTCGACCTGAACGAGGGCATGCTCTTCGTTTTCGAGGATCGCGTCTACCACGGCGAGGAAGCCATCAATCTCTTGGCGATCCTCAGTTCCTCTTCGACGCTTTTCGGCTGGCTCAACCGCAGGATTCTCTCAAACAGGACGGCCGCGCGGCTGATCTATCCGGCGCTCAAGCTCGGACGCCGGGCCACCCTGAGGCTTCGCGGCCGCTCGCTGATCCCTGCCGACCTCGAACGGCGCTAAAGCATGCCCTCAGGCCCTGACCGAGGATGCGCAGCGGTTTTGCGATAGCGACCATGAACTTAAAGCGACTCGTGACTCTTAACAATCGCGACGCGATTGGGCATTGGATGGCTTAAGTCGACTGTCCGGCGACATCTGCCAATTTCCGTGAAAGCGGCGTTCAGTGGGTGCAGGCCTTCGGCCGCGAGAAATCCACCAACTTGAACATAAGCAACTTGCGTTCGAGGAGGCTGGGCATTTCGCCTGCGAAGGTCGAGGCGTTGGCGCGGGTAATCGTCTCGCCATCCTTCACGTAAGTCACCCAAGCCTCGGGCTTCCGGCGCAGTTGTTTCTTCACATCGAGGAGCACGTGGTAATTGCCCGCCCGCGACTGCCGGACGAGATGGGGCTCGGAGGAATCAACGATCTTCACCACCTCGTTCTGATAGTTGAACATGTATGGTGGCTTGGGAAAGAGCAGATGGTTGGTCTGGCCGGCCTCGGTGTGCAGATTGCTGAACATGTTGATGGAACTCTCCGTCTTGAGCCCGACATAGGGTGACAGGCAGGAGAGGAAGAACAAGCCCGGCACCAAATAGACCCAGAGCGGCTGGCGCGGCGAGGAGACGGTCCGGCAAGGCAGGTTCTGCAGGGCCACATAGGACAGCACGACCATCGCCGCGCCGCCCACTACCCCCCAAATGAGGATCCAGACGGAGTGGACCATCATGTCGAAGGAGCGCCCGGGAAAAGCATAAGTGAGCACAATGACGAGAGTGACCGCGACCAGCATCACGGCCGCGCCCGGCAGCAAGATCCCGACCCGGCCGAACGTCTCGCGCAGCGGATTGATAAACTCCAGCGAGGTGCGATAGAGCGCCTCGCTGGCGGGCGTGGGGATGCTCAGCACATACAGCGCGAACACCAGGCTGGAAAAGTCCATGTACCAGGAATAGGCCGAGATCGGGATCACGTAATGGAAGACGAGTGCGAGGATGAACCCCACGGCGAAATAGCGCTTCCAGTAGAGAGACACAATCGCGATCGCCTCAATGACAAAGGTGGCGAAGATCGCAAGATACCGGCCAAACAGATTGTCCTCGAGGCCGAACGGACGAGCCAGCGGAGCGTAGAGGCCCACCGCGCAACTCACGGAAGGATCGAGGAAATCGGTGTTGATCTTGTGGAAGATGCCGTAGAAATACATGATGGCGAGCAGCGCCCGGGCGACGATCCGGATCTGTTGATAAAGCTCCATCCGGGCCAGCGCGGCGCCGCGGCCGGCGGCCCGTAGATAGAGCACTGCCGCACTGAGCAGGATAGCCCCGTTCATCACCGCCGTGATCGTCTTGTTGTTCGAAGCGACCGGCATGCGCAGCGCGTACAGCACAAGCGATACCATCACGAGCCCGATCAAGAACTCGGTTCGCCGCGGGTACAGCAGGAGTAGCAGGCTGAACAGGACGACCGACCAGCTCAGAGCGGCAAACAGCGGCCCCTTGTAGCCAAGCATGGAGTAGATATCACCGGCGATACTGAAGATCGCCGCCATTGCCCAGAACGGGGCAAATGCGGTCAATCCGTCAAATGTATCGTCCCGTCCTCTGACTTTCGTGATCTTGCTGCGACCAACGTTCCATATCGGCGTCGCGCTTGAATACTGCTGCTGCCCAATAAACACCAGTTAGCCCCCGCTGCCCTATGTTGCACTGCAACATCAGCACGAGCGCAGAGTAAGAGTCAATCCGCCGTCGTCGGTAGCTCCTGCTGCCGAGCATCAGCCATTGGGAGAGGTGCGGCGGACCCAAAGCGGGATGCGTTTAATTTGAACTGGCCATCCCGCTCCATTTGTTTCGCCCGCGACTGCATGTCGCCCAAGGCATGCCCTCGGGCCTGACCCGAGGGCGCGCAGCAGTATCAGGACAACGACATGTCAACACAACGACATGTATGCAAACAAGAACTTGAAGCGGCGCATTAATCTTGCGGATGCGCCGCGCTTCGCCGACTAACGCTGCTTTGCCGTTCTGGGAAATTCCACCACGTCAGCGGGCGGACGCTTGTACTGGGCTGCGACAATTGCATCGATCAGGATGTCCAGGGCGGCGCGCGCCGCGCTGCTCGTCTCGTCATCGCCGCGCAAATAGTGACAGGCTCGTTCAAGATGGAGGTGGGCTGCGGCAAAGTCACTGGTCATGGATTCTCCTTTTGCCCGCCGCTGGACAACGATGGCCCATTTCGATTTACCCAAAGGCGAACATCCACAGCAGGATTTGAATCAAATATGGCGGGTTAACCAGATCTTCAGCATCGCGAGGTGACCTTGCGGCTGCGGACATGTGTTGAGTTCCGCCTCAGGCAACAGACCCGCTCCTGAGACCGGGGCGGGTTTCTGCTTGAATGGTGCCGAACTGCCTGTCCAATGCTCACGCGCTACGCTGCCGCGGCGGAGCCGACCTAGCGTCAAGCAGCGAAGCGGCCCACCGCAAAGGGCGCGAGGCAGTCAGGATCGCCGCGTCCGGCAATCAGGTCGGCGACCAAGCGGGCGGTGATCGGCGCCAGGGTGAGGCCGAGATGACCATGGCCGAAGGCATGGATCACCCTGCGGCTGCCACGTGACCGACCGATGACGGGCCGGGAATCGGGCAGCGACGGCCGGAACCCGAGCCATTCGGATGAGGACCGGCCGAGTGAGGGGAAGAACTGCCTGGCACCGCGATCCAGTAGCGCCAGCCGGCGCGGATTTGCCGGCGCTGCAAGCCCGCCGAGCTCGACGGTTCCGGCGACACGCAGCCGGCCGGTCATCGGCGTCATGTAAAAGCCGAGATCGACAGGACAGACCGGACGATTGAGCAAAGGCGCTTCGATCGGGAATTCGAGATGATAGCCGCGTTCGGTCTCGAGCGGGATGCTGTCGCCGGCCTGCATGGCCAACGCCCGCGATTGCGCACCCGCGGCGATCACCACCGTGCTCGCCTTGATGCGAAGGCCGCAACCGCTGAGCCTGGCACCGTCCGCCTCGATCTGCAGCCCTGATATAGCAGCCTGCGCCACCGACACGCCGCGGGCGGTTGCGGCATCGAGCAGCCGCCGCATCAGCGTCTTTGGATCGGTGACATTCATCGAATCCGGAAAGTACAGTCCGCGGGCCCCGGCCGGCGGCAGGCTCGGCTCCAGCGCGGCCACCTCTGCCGGCGTCAGAACCTCCTGATGCACGCCAAACCCGGCGCGCAACGCCCTGCCCCCAGCGGCCTTGGCGAAATCGCTCTCGCGACGATACAGGTAGAGGCAGCCGTTGCGGCGCAGCAGGTCGACCATATCGGCCTCTTTCGCCATCTCCTCCCAGGCCGGCAGGGCCTCGGCCAGAAGCCCGGCGAGCGCCAGCGCATTGGCCCGGGTGGCCGCCGGAAGCGACTCTCTGACAAAACTGACCAGCCACGGCGCCAACTGGAACAGAGCCGGCCAGCGCAGCGAAAAAGGGCTGTCTGGATCGAGCAGCAGTCTTGGCAGCGCGCGCAGAACGGCCGGATTGCCGACCGGCATACAGGCATATTCGGCGATCGTTCCGGCGTTGCCGAACGAGGCGCCGGAGCCAGGCTCGTTGGGATCGATGAGCAGCACCTCGCGCCCCTCGGCCGCAAGCCGGAGTGCCGTTGCCAATCCGACAATGCCGGCGCCAACGATGGCGATTTCGACGGCTTCCGATGCTGCCACGACTGTATCTTCTTGTTTGACCATGATCTTTTCCGAAAACCGGCCCCCACTTTTCGGGATCATGGTCTAGACGAAGCCAGGCAGTTGCAGATGCCCGGCCGCGAGCAGTTCAGCCATGGTGTTCAGCGCGGTGCGCAGATCGTCGAGCGAGCGCGCGGCGCCGACATTGATGCGCACTCCGTGCTGCACCGGCTCGCGCCCGACCGCGAAGGCATCGCCGGGAAGAACGGCAACGCCACGTTCCAGGCAGGTGCGAGCGAAACCCGCGCCGCGCCACGGCTCCGGCAGGCGCAGCCAGGCATGCGTCGAGGTGGCGTGGCTCTGGACATCGTAGCGGCCGAGGATTTCGGTGAGGATGGCCTGGCGCTGGCGAAGCTCCTGCTTCTGGGCTTCGATGATACGCGCCGCCGAGCCCTCTTCTATCAGCCGTGCGCCGATCAGCGCGGTCAGAGGGCTGATGCTCCAGCAGTTTATGCGCAAAGCCGCAGCGACCTGGCCGGCTATGGCGCGTGGCGCGATCACAAAACCGAGGCGCAGTCCCGGGGCAAGGCATTTCGACAAGGCGCCGATGTGAACCGTCAATTCGGGCTCGAGGCTGGCAAGCGACGGCGGCGGATTGTCCGCCAGCGGCCGATAGACGTCATCCTCGATGATGAGGACGTTATGGCGACGGGCGACAGTCACCAGCTCGTGCCGGCGTTCCTCGCCCAGCGTGATGGTGGTCGGGTTGTGCAGGGTCGGCACCAGGAAGACCGCGCGCGGGCGCAACTGCACGCAGGCCGCCTCGAACGCGTCGGCCCGCATGCCGCCACGGTCCATGGCGATGCCTCTGAGATCGAGCCCATGCACCCGGCACAGTGCATTGATGCCCTGATAGGTCACTTCGTCGGCGAGCACGACCTCGCCCTGCCTGGTCACCGCGCCAAGCACGCAATCCAGCCCATGCTGGGCGCCCGCCGCCAGCACCACCCGGCCGGGATCGCCGGCGCCGGCGACCGGCTGCATCCACTCGGCGATCTCCGCCCTCGCCCACAGCGGCCCCTCGGGCGGGTGATAGTCCTGAAGCGTAGCGTAGTGCCGGTCCTTGGCCAGGCGCGGCAGCAGCAGGGCCAAGGCATCGAGATAGGCCGAGGTTGCCGGCCGGTTGACGGAAAGGTCGATGACGCCGCTGTCGTCGCTTGGCGCCGACACGAAACCGGGTCCTTCGCCGCCATTGCGGGCAGCCACCGTGGTGCCGCGTCCGGGCCGCGCTTCGAGCAGGCCGCGCTGCTGCAGCGTCGACAGCGCCCGCGTCACCGTGGTGACGTTGATGCCAAGCGCGCGGGCAATCTCGCGCTGCGGCGGCAGCCGGTCTCCAACCGCAAGCGTGCCGGCGGTAATCCGTTCGGCAATAGCGTCGGCAAGGCGCCGGTAGACCGGGCCTTCCTCCGAGGCGAGTTGCAGGTCCTGGAGCATGCGGATTGGCGGTTTCGGTGTGTTGAGGCTCTGGCTACCGGCGCATCTAGCATAAGACAATGCTCCGGACAATAGCACTTGTCCGGTGCCTGATTGCAAAATCCGGCAGAAGAATCTCACACAACTTCGAAGAAAGCCGCTTGACGGGCAAACTTGTCTGCATCTATGGTTCTTTAGCGATTGATTGTGTGGGCATACAAGTTTGGTTTGCCGCCTTGCGCGGCCAGCGTCAAGCGAGACTGGCACATGGACGGCAAGCACCACCTCGTTTCGACAAGCGGCCATTGCCGGCGCCCAACGGAATTCCGTCCGTGATCGCCGAAGCGACAGGCCTGTCACGCGGCAGCGCCGGTCCGGCACCGGGGGCCAATGCGGGCGGCCCCAATGCCGGCGGCCGCCCCCATGACGGCCAAGGATTTGTCGAGTTCGTCGACGTCGAGAAATCCTATGACGGCCGCACGTTCGCAGTGACACGGCTGAACCTCAGCGTGGCGCGCGGCGAGTTCCTCACCCTTCTCGGCCCCTCAGGTTCGGGCAAGACGACGACGCTCAACATGCTTGCCGGCTTCGAACGGCCGACCAGCGGCGTCATCACGCTTGAAGGCCGGTCGGTCGACAGGCTGCCGCCCTACGAACGCAACATCGGCATGGTGTTCCAGAACTACGCGCTGTTTCCGCACATGAGCGTCGAGGAGAACGTCGCCTTCCCGCTCTCGGTCCGCAAGACCACCAGGGCGGACGTGGCCTCCCGCGTCGGCCGCGCGCTCGACATGGTGCGGCTGCGGCAGTTCGGCGACCGGCGGCCGGCGCAGCTTTCCGGCGGCCAGCAGCAGCGCGTCGCGCTCGCCCGCGCGCTGGTGTTCGAGCCAAGCCTGGTGCTGATGGACGAGCCGCTCGGCGCGCTCGACAAGAAGCTGCGGGAGCACATGCAGATCGAGATCAAGCAGCTGCACACCATGCTCGGCGTCACCATCGTCTATGTGACGCACGACCAGAGCGAGGCGCTGACCATGTCGGACCACGTTGCCGTGTTCAACCATGGCGGGATTGCCCAGCTCGGTTCGCCTGACGATCTCTACAACACGCCGGAGAGCTCGTTCGTCGCCAGCTTCATCGGCGAGAACAACACGCTGGAAGGCAAGGTCGAGCGCGTCTCCGGCAAGGAGTGCCGCGTCGCGCTGCACGGCGGCGGTTCGGTCGCCGCGCTGGCCATCGGCGTCGCCGAAGGCGCGGCCTGCCATGTCGCCATCCGCCCCGAACGGTTGAAGCTCGCGCCCGCTTCGAACGGTGCAAATGCGTTAGCCGCCACGGTCGAAGGCCGCATCTATCTCGGCGACCACCAGCGTCTTCTGGCCAGGCTGGAAAGCGGCCAGGTGCTGACCGTCAAGGTCGGCCCCGAAGCGACCATGGGCAACGGGGAACCGGTCACGGTTTCCTGCGCGTCCACCGACTGCCGCGCCTTTCCGGCCGATGCCGGAACGGACGGTTCCATCTCGAAAACAGGGGAATAAGAACAATGAAAATCACAAAAGCCCGGCTGTTCGCCTTCGCGGCAGCCACAGCATTCATCACCATGGGAAATGCCGCTTTCGCGGAAGAGCTTTCGATCATGGCCAGCGGCGGCGCCTGGCAGGATGCCCAGCGCAAGGCATGGTTCGAGCCGTTCAGCAAGGAAACCGGGATCAAGATCGTCGAGCAGGAATATCTTGGCGATCTTGGCAAGGTCAAAGCGATGGTCGATACCGGCAACGTGCCGATCGATCTGGTGACTGTCGAGACGGCGACTGTGCTGCAGGGTTGCGACGCCGGCATTCTCGAGCGGCTCGACTATTCCAGGATCGCCCCCCGTGAAAAGTTCATCGAAGGTTCGGCGCTCGACTGCGGCGTCGGTCTCGACGCCTATGGCGATGTCCTTGCCTATGACCCCAACGTGCTGAAGGAGGCGCCAACCTCGGTCCTCGACATCTTCGACACGACGAAGTTTCCGGGCAAGCGCGCGATGCGCAAGTTTCCGGCACAGAACCTCGAATGGGCACTGATGGCCGACGGGGTCGCGGCGGCCGATGTCTACGAGGTGCTGGCAACCCCCGAAGGCGTCAACCGCGCTTTCAAGAAGCTCAACACCATCAAGCAGGACATCGTCTGGTGGGATGCCGGCGCACAGCCGCCGCAGCTCCTCGCATCCAAGGAAGTGGTGATGACCACCGCCTGGAACGGCCGTATCCAGAATGCCATCGACAAGGACGGGGCGCCGTTCAAGATCGTCTGGAACAACCAGATCCTCGAATATGACATGATTGCCATTCCGAAGGGCGCCAAGAGCCCGGACCTGGCCTACAAGTATCTTGCCTATATCAGCCAGCCGGAAATTAACGCCAAGCTCGCCAGCTACATCACCTACGGGCCGGTGCGCATCGATGCGGCTTCCTTCGTCGCGCCGGACGCCCTGCCGAAATTGCCGAACGCACCCGACCACATGAGCGCTTACCTGGTCGCCGATACCGAATTCTGGGGCGACTATGGCGAGGATCTGGTCAAGCGCTTCAACGCCTGGCTCGCGCAGTAGGGAAAATGTCGGCGCTCGAGCCCACGAAACTGGACCGGCCGCGGGCAAGCCGCGACTGGTCGGCCGCCGATTCCGGCGCAGCAAAGTCGGTCGCGGCGGCGCTTCGCCGCGCCGATCTAGGCGACCGCCTGCGATCGCTGACCTTGGCAGCACCTTTGCTCGTGCTGCTGGCTCTGAACTTCGGCATCCCGATCGTCCTGTTGCTGTCGCGCGCCGTCTATGATCCGACGATTGCCGACGCCTTGCCGCAGACCAGCCAGGCATTGGCCGGCTGGAACGGCACGGGACTGCCCGACGATGCTGCGTTCCTGGCCCTTGCCGCCGATCTCCGCAGCAATCAGGCCAAGGGCACCGCCTACGAACTCGCCAAGAGCCTGAACGCCCGTCTACCAGGTGCACGCAGCCAGGTGCTCAAGACGGTGCGTCAACTCGAGGCCGCCGACAGGCCGCCGCTGGAGGTGATGAAAGCGGTGCCGTTCTGGTCGGCCCCGGGCACATGGCCGGTCATCGAGAGCGGCACCCATAGCGTCACGTCGTTCTACCTGCTGAGCGCGCTTGATCTGCGTTGGAATGCCGATGGCGGCATCGAAAGGGTGCCGCCCGAACAGGCCATCTTCCTGCAGGTATTCATGCGCACATTCTTCGTCGCCGCTGCGGTGACGCTGGCCACGCTGATACTGGGCTTCCCCCTCGCCTACCTCATCGCCTCCGTGCCCAAGGGCCTCGCCGCCATCCTCATCGTCGCGGTGCTGCTGCCGTTCTGGACGTCGATCCTGGTGCGAACCGCAGCCTGGACTGTGCTCCTGCAGAAATTCGGCCTGGTCAACGACCTGCTGCTGTGGCTCGGCGTTGCCGACGACCGGCTCGACCTGATGTACAGCCGCATCGGACTGATCATCGCCATGACCCACATCCAGCTGCCGTTCACACTGCTGCCGATCTACAGCGTCATGCGCACCATCCAGCCCTCGCAGATGAAGGCTGCCTATTCGCTCGGCGCAAAACCTTTTACCGCCTTCCGCCGCGTCTACCTTCCACAGGTCTTTCCTGGCGTGATGGCCGGCTGTCTGCTCACCTTCATCCTCTGCCTCGGCTATTACATCACGCCGGCGCTGATCGGCGGCGCCAGCGACCAGCTGATCAGCAATTTCATCGCCAGCTACGTCAATGTCGAACTGAACTGGGAGATGGCGGCGGCGCTCAGCTTCATCCTGCTCGTCTTCACACTGGCGTTGTTCGGCATCTTCGCCCGCATCCTCGGCCTCGACCGTCTCAAGCTGGTGTAGCCATGTTGCTGTCTCCCTATCCAACGACAGGCGAGAGAATCCGCATCACCCTGCTCTGGCTGTGGTGCGGCATGGTGATCCTGTTCCTCCTCGTGCCACTCCTCATTCCCGTCCCCTTGTCGTTCAACAGCGGCGCCTTCTTCATCTTTCCGCTGGAGGGAATTTCGACGCGCTGGTACGAGGTCGTGCTTGGAACCCAGCGCTGGCAAGCAGCAATCGGCAACAGCCTGATCGTTGCCTTCGGGACGACGCTGATCGCAACGATACTCGGCACGTTGACGGCGATTGCACTTTCAGACGAAAAATTTCCCGGCCGCCGCATCGTCATGCCGCTGCTGCTTTCGCCGCTGATCGTGCCGGTGGTGATCACCGCCGTCGGCTCATATCTGTTCTATGCGCGCGTCGGCCTCGCCAGCACCTATGCCGGGATCATCCTGGCGCATACCGCGCTCGCCAGCCCCTTCGTCGTCGTCACGGTGGGGGCGAGCCTCTCCGGCTTCGACCGCAATCTGATGCGCGCCGCCGCCATCTCCGGAGCAAGGCCCATCACATCGTTCTTCAGGGTGATGCTGCCGCTGATCCTGCCCGGCGTGCTGTCAGGGGCGGCCTTCGCGTTCGTCACCTCGTTCGACGAGGTCGTCGTGGCGCAGTTTCTGGCCAGCGCCAATCAGCGCACCATGCCGCTCGAGATGTTCATCGGCCTGCGCGAGAAGCTGAGCCCGGCAATCACCGCTGCCGCGACGCTGATGATGGCACTGTCGATCGTCCTGCTCGTCGTTGCCAATCTTCTGGGCCGCCGTGGCAAGCAGCGACCGCGCATCGACTAGCTAGGAATGTCGTGCGGCGGTCGGCCAAAGCCTCCATAGGCTGCCCGCGTCAGGCCGCCTTACGGTGCGATTTCCATGTCTCGTGGTGCTTGCCCCACGCCGACATGACTGCCATCGCATCGTTCAGGCTAAAGCCGAGCGGCGTGATCGAGTATTCCACGCGAGGGCGGTACCTCGTCATAGGCGCGCGGCTGATCAGCCCGTCGGCATCCATCTGCCGCAATTGTTGCGTGAGCACCTTTTCGCTGGCCAAGCATAGCCGCATCGCACGCGCAACCAACATATTAAAGGAAATCGAAAAGCGGATGCCGTCGAGCGGAAGCTTATAGGGCTGCACAGTTTGTCTTGTTTGGCGGCCGTTGATCCAAGTGTCGGGCATCGCGCCTGCAGACAATGTCGTCTGCTACGCCATCAAATCCATTGCGGCAGCGAGATTTCGAACGAGGTTGCCGAAGTCGCAATGTCGTCTTTTCGATAAAAGGATCTCGTGGACGGAGTGGACCGACACGCCTTTCGTGCGAGCGGCTATGGTTACCAGATCGAAGTCAGCCAATTGATGCACTCGGGCAGCGGCGAACCCTACCGGATCGCGATCTGCGGCCGCGAGTCGACGGAACCGTGGCCGGAAGCGACGGCTCCGGTCGAGGCCGGCCTGCGCGAGAAGGCGATGGCCTTGGTCGGGCGGAGCTACGAGGAAGCAGGGCTGAGGCCGCAGCCGGACCTCGAAGTCGACATCACTCCGGCCGCAGGACTGGGACCTTTCGGACCTGGCAATCTCGGATCCCGATCCGGGTGGCGGAACGCAATGTCCCACCTGCTTGTTGCACTTGACCTGACTTCCGGAGGGGCTTACGCCGTGGCGATGGCGAGCAACGCCTAAACGCGACCAGAGCGGACCGTAAAACCTCTTCACCGCGAGGAGTGGTCGTGTCCCACCGCGTGGTGTAGGTCGGCGATAGCGAAGCCGCTCGCGAGCGCGCCCTCAACAGCGCTGTAGCGAGCGAGCGGCGCAGCGGCGGTCATCGATGTTCTTCGGTAGGGTTGGGTTGCTGA
>NZ_JBVVPV010000040.1:0-68801 GCF_055811735.1 Mesorhizobium sp. WSM4850
CAGCCAATCTCCCCCCTCGTGGGGGAGATGTCCGGCAGGACAGAGGGGGGCGCGACAGAACGCGGACTTTGCAGATTGGCTGCTTTTTTTCTCGTCGCACTGACTGCATTCCTGCTCACCACTCCCGCCTCCGCCACAAAACTCGACACCCAGTTCCGCGCCTGGCTCAACAACGACCTCTGGCCCGAAGCCAACGCCAACGGCATCTCCAGAAAAAACTTCGACGCCGCCTTCGATGGCATCAAACCGAACCTCAAACTGCCCGACCTGGTGATGCCGGGCAAAAAGGCGACGACGCCGCAAAAGCAGCATCAGGCGGAGTTCGGTTCGCCCGGCGCCTATTTCGCCGAAAAGACGGTTCGCGCCGTGACCGCTGGTGGGCGCACCCGCAAGGCGGCCAATGCCAGGACCATTGCTGCGATCGAGAAGCGCTACGGCGTGCCGGGCGAGGTGCTGCTGGCGATCTGGGGCCGCGAGAGCGGCTTTGGCGCGGCGAAAATGCCTTACGACGCCTTCGAAGTGCTGGGGACCAAGGCCTTCATGGCGACCAGGAAGGATTTCTTCCGCACCGAGCTTATGGCAGCGCTCGAGATCGTCGAGCGCGGGCTGGCCCCGGTCGGCGCGATGAAATCGTCATGGGCCGGCGCACTCGGCCAGCCGCAGTTCATGCCGACTTCGTTCCTCAGACATGCCGTCGACTTCGATGGCGACGGTCGGGTCGACATTTGGAACTCGGTGCCGGACACGCTGGCCTCGATCGCCAATTATCTCGTCCATTATGGCTGGGTGAAGGGCCGCGGCTGGGGTTTTGAGGTGACGGTGCCGGAAGCGGTCTCCTGTTCGCTCGAAGGTCCGGACCAGGGCAAGAGGATTTCCCAGTGGGCTGATCTGGGCATCAAGCGCGTCGCGGCAAGACCGTTTCCGGCGCGCGAATTGAAGGCCGAAGGCTTTCTTCTGATGCCGGCCGGGCGCAGCGGTCCGGCCTTCATCGTCACGCCCAATTTCTACGTCCTGAAGCAATACAACACCAGCGATCTCTACGCGCTGTTCATCGGCCACGGAGCTGACCGCATCGCCAATGGCGACAGCAATTTTTCTGGGCGCTGGGGTGCGGTCGGCGGGCTCCACAGGTCGGACATCGCCACCTTGCAGCGGGCGCTGGAGGCCGAGGGCTACGACGTCGGCAGCGCCGACGGCCTGCCCGGTTTCAAGACGCGCCGGTCGATCGGTAAATGGCAGGCAAGGAGCGGTCGCGCCGCCACCTGTTTTCCCGACGCCGACCTGGTCACCGCGTTGAAATAGGGCGACTGCGGGTGTCGATTCCGGCGGCGGCGGCTGGCTGATCCTGGTCCAACAAACAGCTTTGCAAATGCTCGTTGCCGCGCCTGAAACCGCCGGATATGGTGAGGCGGAACTGGATAAAAATCACCAGGATGACCGGTTCAGGGTCACCGTTCGATTAGAGCGCGCGCGTCCGTTGGACGCGCAAAGGACGCTCTAAGACTTTGAACTACACATCGTGCTTTCCGAAAATCGATTCCGATTTTCGGGCCGATGTGTCAAGTGAATGCCAAACCCTGAGCCGGGAACTCAGGTCAACAAAAACAGGGAACAGTTAAAAATGATGATGGAAAAGTTTGCTCTACGCTCCCGCTTCCTGCTCGCGGGCGCAGCCATGTCCGCGCTGCTTCTGGCCGGTGCGCCTGCCCTTGCCGTCACGCCCGCCGACACGCTGGTCGAGGGTCTCGCGATCGACGACATCATCTCCATGGATCCGGGCGAGGCGTTCGAGTTTTCGACCGCAGAGGTCACCGGCAACACCTACGATCTCCTTGTCCGCCTCGATCTCAGCGATACGTCCAAGGTCAAGGGCGATCTCGCCGAAAGCTGGACTGTCTCCGACGACGGCCTGACCTACACCTTCAAGCTCAAGCCCGGCCTGAAATTTGCCTCGGGCAACCCGATCACCGCAGCTGATGTCGCCTATTCGTTCGAGCGCGCCATCAAGCTCGACAAGAGCCCAGCCTTCATCATCGGGCAGTTCGGCATCAATGGCGACAACGTCACTGAGAAGGCCAAGGCCGTCGATGACACGACGTTCCAGTTCACTGTCGACAAGGCCTATGCGCCGAGCTTCGTCTTGAACTGTCTGTCGGCAACGGTCGCCTCGGTCGTCGACGCCAAGCTGGTCAAGGAACATGTCGCCGCGGTGACGCCGAGTGCCGACTACAAATACGACAATGATTTCGGCAACGCCTGGCTGAAGACCGGCTATGCCGGCTCCGGCGCCTTCAAGCTGCGCGAATGGCGGGCCAATGAGGTCGTCGTGATGGAGCGCAACGACAATTATCACGGCGAAAAGGCCAAGCTTGCCCGCGTCATCTATCGCAACATGAAGGAAAGCTCGGGCCAGCGCCTGGCGCTGGAGGCTGGCGACATCGACGTTGCCCGCAATCTCGAGCCGAACGACCTCGACGCCATCGCCAAGAACGCCGATCTCACCACCACCAGCGCGCCGAAAGGCACGGTCTTTTACATCAGCCTCAACCAGAAGAATCCGAACCTGGCTAAATCAGAGGTTCGCCAGGCCTTCAAATATCTCGTCGACTATGATGCCTTGAGCTCGACCATCCTCAAGGGCATCGGCGAGATCCACCAGACCTTCCTGCCGAAAGGCGTGCTCGGCGAGCTGGATGAGAATCCGTTCACCTTCGACGTCGCCAAGGCCAAGGAACTGCTTGCCAAGGCCGGCCTCGCCGACGGCTTCAGCGTCACCATGGACGTGCGCAGCAGACAGCCGGAGACAGGCATGGCGGAATCGTTCCAGCAGACGCTGGGACAGGCCGGCATCAAGCTGGAGATCATCCCCGGCGACGGCAAGCAGACACTGACCAAATACCGCGCCCGCAACCACGACATCTATATCGGCCAGTGGGGCCAGGATTACTTCGATCCGAACTCCAATGCCCAGACCTTCGCCAGCAACCCCGACAATTCGGATGAAGGCAAGACCAAGACGCTTGCCTGGCGCAACGCCTGGGACATCCCGGAATTGACCAAGGAAACCGAGGCGGCCCTGCTCGAGAAGGATCCGGCCAAGCGCGCCGCAATGTACCAGGATCTGCAGAAGAAGGTTCTCGAAACCAGTCCTTTCATCATCATCCACCAGCAGCTGGAAGTGGCCGGCCTGCGCAAGAACCTCAAGGGCTTTGCGCTCGGCCCGAGCTTCGACACCAATTTCGTCGGCCAGATCTCCAAGGAGTGATGCCGGCGGACGCGCCGCATGAGCACAGTTGAAAGCGAAGCAACGGCAGGGCGCGGTAGCGCCCGTGCTGTTGTTGTCGCGTCGGCGATCGCCCGCTTCCTGGTCATCGCGATAACCACCTATCTCGGTCTTCTCGCGGTGACCTTCTTCATCGGCCGGGTGATCCCGATCGACCCGGTGCTGGCGGTGCTCGGTGACCGGGCGCCGGCCAATGTCGTCGAGCGCACACGCCGCGAGATGGGGCTCGACCTGCCGCTGATCGAGCAGTTCTACATCTATGTGAAAAACGCCCTGAACGGCAATTTCGGCACCTCGGTGCTGACCACCAATCCTGTCATGACCGACATCCGCCGCGCCTTTCCGGCGACGATCGAGCTGGCGACGCTAGGAACTCTGATCGGTGCATTCCTTGGTGTGCCGCTCGGCGTGCTGGCCGCGGTCCGACGCGGCAGCATCATCGACCAGATCGTGCGCATCATCGGCCTGGTCGGCTACTCCGTGCCGATCTTCTGGCTGGGACTGCTGGCGCTCGTGCTGTTCTATGCCAGGCTGCAATGGGTGGCTTTTCCCGGCCGCCTCGATATCGTCTACGAATACACCTTCACGCCGATCACCGGCTTTTATCTCCTGGATGCGCTGTGGCAGCGGCAGTGGGATGTGTTTCGCGACGCCTTTCGCCACATCATCCTGCCGGCTTCGCTGCTCGGCTATTTCTCGCTCGCCTATATCAGCCGCATGACACGATCGTTCATGCTGAACGAGCTTGCCCAGGAATATATCGTAGCGGCGCGCGCCAAGGGCCTGTCTGAGACGCGCATCATCTGGGGCCACGCGCTGCGCAACGCGGCGGTGCCGATGGTCACCGTGATTGCGCTCTCCTATGCCGGCCTGCTCGAAGGCTCGGTGCTGACCGAGACCGTGTTCTCCTGGCCGGGTATCGGCCTCTACATCACCAATTCCCTGCAGAACGCCGACATGAACGCGGTGCTCGGCGGCACCATCATCATCGGCTCGGTGTTCATCGGCATCAATCTCCTGTCCGACCTGCTCTACCGGGTGCTTGATCCGAGGACCAAAGTGAGATGAGCAGAGGTAACGCACTTGCGGGCTTGGCTGCGGCCAATCACCCCCACTCCGGCCCTTCGGGCCACCTCTCCCCCTGCCCGGGGGAGAGGAAAAGCTGGTCGCAGGCGTGGCGCCTTTCCTCTCCCCCGTCGAACGGGGGAGAGGTGGTCTGCGAAGCAGACCGGAGTGGGGGTCGACAGCTTCGAGAGGCATTGTCATGACCGCCTCCCACGCCGGCCCCCTCTCCCGTCGCGACTGGCTGCTCAGCGAGCGGCCGGCCTCGCGCATGCAGGCAAGGCTCGGCCGCGCCTATGTGGCGTGGCGGCGCTTTTCCGCCAACCGGCTGGCGTTTCTCGGTCTGCTCATCATCATCGCCCTGCTGGTGGTCGCAGCCCTTGCCGATGTGCTGGCGCCCTATTCGCCGACATTCGGAGACCTCAAGGGCTCGCGCCTGCTGGCGCCAAGTGCTGCGCACTGGTTCGGCACCGACGACCTCGGCCGCGACATCCTTTCGCGCGTCATCTTCGGCTCGCGATGGACGCTTTACGTCGTTATTCTCGTCGCTGTCATCGCCGCCCCTATCGGATTGCTGGTCGGCACCGTCGCCGGCTATGCCGGCGGCTGGATCGATGCGATCCTGATGCGCATCACCGACATCTTTCTCGCCTTTCCGAAGCTGATCCTGGCGCTGGCCTTTGTCGCCGCACTTGGCCCCGGCATCGAGAATGCGGTGCTCGCCATCGCCATCACCTCATGGCCGCCCTATGCCCGTATTGCGCGTGCCGAAACGCTGACCGTGCGCAATTCGGATTACATCAAGGCGGTGCAGTTGATGGGCGCCTCGCCGTTCCGCATCGTGCTGCGCCACATCATGCCGCTCTGCATCTCCTCGCTGATCGTCAGGGTGACGCTCGACATGGCCGGCATCATCCTGACCGCCGCCGGTCTCGGCTTCCTCGGCCTCGGCGCGCAACCGCCGCTGCCGGAATGGGGCGCGATGATCGCGTCGGGCCGCCGCTTCGTGCTCGACCAATGGTGGGTGGCCGGTGCACCGGGCTTTGCCATCCTCTTCGTCAGCCTCGGCTTCAACCTGCTCGGCGACGGCCTGCGCGACGCGCTCGACCCCCGCAGTGGTGACCAATGAGCACGCTTCTCGAGGTCGACGATCTGCGCGTCACCTTCCCGACGCGCACCGGCCGGATCGAGGCGGTGCGCGGCGTCTCCTTCTCGCTCGGCCGCGAACGGCTCGGCATCGTCGGCGAGAGCGGTTCCGGCAAGTCGCAGACCGGCCGCGCCATCATGGGCCTGACCCCGCCGCAGGCCGAGGTCACGGCCAGGAAACTTGCCTTCGACGGCACCGACCTGCTCGCGGCCTCGCCCCGCGACCGCCGGGCGCTGCGCGGCAAGCGCATCGCCATGATCCTCCAGGATCCAAAATACTCGCTCGACCCGGTGATGAGCATCGGCCGCCAGATTGTCGAGACGCTGCGCACGCATGAGAAGGTCGGCAAGGCGGAGGCCCGCGACCGGGCGCTCGCCATGCTGGAGGCGGTGCAGATCCGCGATCCCGCCCGTGTCTTCGACCTGCATCCGCACGAGGTGTCGGGCGGCATGGGCCAGCGCGCCATGATCGCCATGATGCTGATTGCCGGGCCGGAGATGATGATCGCCGACGAGCCGACCTCGGCGCTCGACGTCACCGTTCAGCTCGACGTGCTCGGCATCCTCGACAGGCTGGTCAGCGAGCGCGGCATGGGCCTGATCTTCATCTCGCACGATCTGCGCCTGGTCTCGTCCTTCTGCGATCGGGTGATCGTCATGTATGCCGGCAAGGTGGTCGAGCAGCTCAAGGCGTCGGAGCTCGGCCGCGCCCAGCATCCCTATACGCGCGGCCTGCTCAACTGCATGCCCAAGATCGGCGCCGACCGCCACCCGCTGCCGGTGCTCGACCGCAAGCCGGAGTGGGCGGCATGACGGCAGCACTTTCTGTCGACAGGCTGGAGGTGGTCTTCGACCGCTTTCGCGCGCTGAAGGGTATCAGCCTCGAGGTGCAATCCGGCGAATCCTTCGGCCTGGTCGGCGAATCCGGCTCCGGCAAATCGACGCTGCTGCGGGCGATCGCCGGCCTCGCGCCGGCCGCTTCGGGCAGCATCACCGTCAACGGAAAAAAACTCGGCAAGCGCCGCGACAAGGCCTTCTATCGCGAGGTGCAGATGGTCTTCCAGGACCCCTACGGCTCGCTGCATCCGCGCCAAACCGTCGACCGACTGCTGCAGGAGCCGCTCGCCATCCACGGCTTTGCCGATGGCGAGAAACGCATCCAGCGGGCGCTCGACGAGGTCGGGCTCGGCACCGGCTTCCGCTTCCGCTATTCGCATCAATTGTCGGGTGGCCAGCGCCAGCGGGTGGCGATTGCGCGGGCGCTCATCCTCGAACCGGCGATCCTGCTGCTCGACGAGCCGACCTCGGCGCTCGACGCTTCCGTGCAGGCGGAGGTGCTCAACCTGTTGGAAGACATCCGGCGGCGGCGCAAGCTGACCTTCCTGATGGTCAGCCACGACCTCGCCATCATCACCCATATGTGCGAGCGGCTGATGGTGATGCAGAACGGCGAGGCGGTCGAGCATCTCACCGCTGATGACCTCGTCGAGCGCCGCGTCAGCAAGGATTACACGCGCAATTTGCTCAGGGCGAGCGAGGGGTTTGTGCGGACGGCGTGAGTCAAATCAGCTGTCCGCGAAGGAATGCCACCTTAGCGGCGGCAGGCCCAATCGCCTGGCGGCGGTGCCAACTTGAGGAAAACGTGAAATAAGGTCAGAACAGGTCTTAGCATATACCAAACGAGAACGGGCGCCGGCCCGGTGAGGGAACATCATGAAGAACTCAGCCATCTCCGAACGCAAGAACCAGTCGATCTCGCGCGGCGTCGGCATGACCACGCAGATTTATGCCGACCGCGCCGAGAACTCGGAAATCTGGGATGTCGAGGGCCGTCGCTACATCGATTTCTCGTCCGGCATCGCCGTCGTTAACACTGGCCACCGCCATCCCAAGGTGATCGAGGCGGTCAAGGCGCAGCTCGACCGCTTCACCCACACCTGCCACCAGGTGGTGCCCTATGAGAGCTATGTCAGGCTGGCCGAACGGCTGAACGGCATGCTGCCGGGCAAATTCGACAAGAAGACGATTTTCGTCACCACCGGTGCCGAAGCGGTGGAGAACGCTATAAAAATCGCCCGTAACGCCACCGGCCGGCCGGCGGTCATTGCCTTTGCCGGCGGCTTCCATGGCCGCACCTTCATGGGCATGGCGCTGACCGGCAAGGTCGTGCCCTATAAGGTCGGCTTCGGCGCAATGCCGGCCGATGTTTTCCACGCGCCGTTCCCGGTGGCGCTGCATGGGATCACAGTCGCCGATTCGCTGGCCGCGCTCGACCGGCTGTTCAAGGCCGATGTCGATCCGGCCCGCGTCGCCGCCATCATCGTCGAGCCGGTGCAGGGCGAGGGCGGATTTTACGAGGCGCCGCGCGACTTCATGACGGCGCTGCGCAAGATCTGCGACCTGCACGGCATGCTGTTGATCGCCGACGAGGTGCAGACCGGCTTTGCCCGCACCGGAAAGATGTTCGCCATGGATCATCACGAGGTGGCGCCCGACATCACCACCATGGCCAAGAGCCTGGCTGGCGGCTTCCCGCTGTCGGCGGTCACCGGCCGCGCCGAGATCATGGATGCGCCCAACCCCGGCGGGCTCGGCGGCACCTATGGCGGCAGCCCGATCGGCGTTGCCGCGGCGCACGCTGTGCTCGACGTGATCGAAGAGGAAAAGCTCTGCGACCGCGCCAACACGCTAGGCAACCGGCTGAAGCAGCGGCTGCAATCGATCCGCGACGACACGCCGGAGATCGTCGATATCAGAGGCCCCGGCTTCATGAACGCGGTTGAGTTCAACGATGTCAAGAAGGGCCTGCCGTCGGCCGAGATCGCCAATGCGGTCCGGCTGACGGCGCTCGACAAGGGCCTGATCCTGCTCACCTGCGGCGTCTACGGCAACGTCATCCGCTTCCTCGCTCCGATCACCATCCAGGACGGCGTCATGAACGAAGCACTCGACATCCTGGAAAGCTCGATCCGCGAGGTCCGCGCCGCCTGAGCGGATTCTTCTTCCCTTCTCCCCTTGTGGGAGAAGGTGGATCGGCGCGCAGCGCCGAGACGGTTGAGGGGTGTTGGACGGAGTGCTGTCGGTGCCAAGCTGGAACACCCCTCATCCGGCCGCTTCGCGGCCACCTTCTCCCACAACAAGGGGAGAAGGCAAGACCGCGCCGAGACCGGCATCACCTGAATATCAACACATCCTTATTCGGCGGCGCGAACGGGCTCTACCTGCTGGAAGGCGGCGAGCGCCGCCTTCAATCCGTCCGGTCCTGTCGCGACCGTCTGCGGCGTCGGCGAGAAGCCGGCGCCGAGCATCTTGCGACCAAGCATATGGTCGCCCGGCCGATTGACCGATTCGATCCCGAGCAGACGATTTCCAGCATAGTGATAGATGGAGAACCGGTTCTCGTTGACGTCGCCCAGCACGACATGGCTGTCGCCGCCCGAAATCAGGCCGACCATCTGCAGCTTGATGTCACCGATATCGGACCAGAACCACGGCACCGCCGCAAAGGCGTCCGCATGGCCGACAACGGTGCGTGCTGCAAGACGCGCCTGGTCGGTCGCATTCTGCACCGATTCCAGCCGCACATCGCCGCCGGTGAGCCAGTGCCGGTAGGAGGCGGCGTCGCCGATGGCGAGGATTTCGGGCACCGACGTGCGCATCTGCTGGTCGACGCGGATGCCGTTGGCGATAGTGATGCCGGCGGCTTGCGCCAGTTCGACATTCGGCACGACGCCGATGCCGATGATCACCATCTGCGCCGGCAGCCGCTCGCCGGATGCGGTGATTGCCGCCGAGACATGGCCGTTCTCGCCTTCGAGCCGTGCAATCGTGGTGCCGGTGAGAATGCGCACGCCGGTCGCTTCCAGCCGCTGCCGCACATGGCGCGCGATGATCGGCGCCACCGCCCGGCCGAGCAGCCGGTCGACCGCCTCGACCACGATGACCTTGCGGCCGGCCGCTGTGAGCGTCGCGGCGATCTCCAGCCCGATGAAGCCGCCGCCGAGGATGACGACATCCTCGCTCTGCGCGCTCAATTCGCGGATCAGGCGCGCGTCGGCGAGCGAGCGCAGCGACACCACGCCCGAAAAATCCGAACCCGGCAGCGACAGCATGCGCGGCCGCGAACCGGTCGCCAGGATCAGCCGGTCGAACGGCAGTGTGCCGCCGTCCGATAGCTCCAGCCTGCGGCCGCCGGCATCGATGCGATCGATGCGGACGCCCGGCCGGTAGTCGATCGCGCTGCCGGTATAAAAAGCCTCGCCGCGCAGCGGCTGCGGTCTGGCCTCCTGATCCTTGATGAAGGTCTTCGACAGCGGCGGCTTGTGGTAGGGCAGTTCGTCCTCATCGCTGATGAGGATCACGGGGCCGTCGTAGCCGTCCTCGCGCAGGCTGGCGGCCGCTTGCACGCCCGCATGACCCGCACCGACAATGACCACACCGTTTTTCATCGCAGCCCCAATTCCTCATCTCTCCTAGGCGTTATCCAAGTCTAGGACGTCTCGCCAAGTGGCGATTGTCTGACGCCGCCGCAAGACCACCCTTGCGGGTCGCACCCGGAATGGCGGTCTGTCAATCGTCTCGTTCGACGGCAGCACGGCAAATACGGCTAAAGTTGATACTTGCAGTTTAGAATAATTCTAAACTGTTGTTTCAATTGGCTTTTCTCTCTGAAATTGGTTGACTTCCGACACCTTCATCGCTTTATGGAAGCGTGCGCGTCAAGCGCATCCCTTTGATGTCTGGGCCTTGAACCCTTTCGATTGGAGGCATTTCGATGTCTTTCTTCCGCAAACCGCGCTATGCCGCGGCCTGTATCTCGCTCAATGGCATGGACCTGCCTTGGCGCCGATTGCCTGCCGACGCGCCTTTGGCGCCGGCATTTTCACTGAATTCCCGAGGGAGATGACAATCATGAGAGCGATGATCACGGCGCGATATGGCAGCAGGCTTGCAGCGATCGGCGCCACGGCGGCATTGACGGCGGCGATATTCGTGCTGCCGGCCAAGGCGGAAATCGATGCCAAGGCGGTCATCAAGACCTATTCCGATATTGCGCTCGCCAAATATGAGGATTCGCTGACCACGGCGCAGGCGCTCGACAAGGCCGTCGACGCGCTGCTCGCCAAGCCTTCGGTGGAAACGCTGACTGCCGCCCGCGAGGCCTGGAAGGCATCGCGCGTTCCCTATCAGCAGACCGAAGTCTATCGCTTCGGCAACGCCATCGTCGACGACTGGGAAGGCAAGGTGAATGCCTGGCCGCTGGACGAGGGGCTGATCGACTATGTCGCCGAGAACTACGGCACCGAGTCGGACGCGAATGCGCTCTACACTGCCAATGTGATCGCCAACAAGTCGATCGAGATCGACGGCAAGAAGATCGACGCCACCAATCTTACTCCCGATTTCCTCTCCGGCACGCTGCAGGAGGCCGGCGGCATCGAGGCCAATGTGGCGACCGGTTATCACGCCATCGAATTCCTGCTGTGGGGTCAGGATCTGCACGGCACCGGCCCGGGCGCCGCCGAACGGCCTTATACCGACTACGACCTCGCCAACTGCACCGGCGGCAATTGCGATCGTCGCGCGCAGTACTTGAAGTCGGCGAGCGAGCTTCTGGTTTCCGATCTGCAGGACATGGTCCACTACTGGAAGGAAGGCGGCGCCGCCCGCAAGAACCTTGTCGATGGCGAGCCGAAAGCCGGCATCTCGACCATCCTCACCGGCATGGGCTCGCTGTCCTACGGCGAACTCGCCGGCGAGCGCATGAAGCTCGGCCTGCTGCTGCACGACCCGGAAGAGGAGCATGACTGCTTCTCCGACAACACCTACGATTCCCATCTCTACGATGCCGTCGGCATTCGCGCCGCCTATAAGGGCAGCTACACCCGCCTCGACGGCACCGTCGTCGAAGGACCGTCGGTATCCGACATGGTCAAGGAGGCCGATCCGGCGGTCGACAAGGAACTGTCGGACAAGCTTGATGTCACCGTCGCCAAGATGGAAGCGATCAAGGCGCGAGCGCTTGGCGGCGAGGCCTATGACCAGCAGATCGGCGAAGGCAATACGCAAGGCAACGCCACCGTGCAGGCGGCGATCGACGCGCTGGTCGACCAGACCAAGTCGATCGAACGCGCCGTCGGCACCCTGAAACTCAATGCCATAGCCTTCGAGGGCTCGGACAGCCTCGATGCGCCGGACAAGGTGTTTCAGTAAGGCGTCGATGCCCGGAACCCGAACCGAAAGTCCAGGCTCCACTAAGAAAATAAGCCACATGGCGCCGAGCACGCGCCGTCAGCCACACAGAGCAAATAATGCTGATCTGCCATTGCAACATCATCACCGAGAAGGAGATTGAGCAGACGATCGTCGGGCTGCTGGATCAGGATCCCTGGCAGCTTATCGTGCCGGCGAAGATCTATCATGCCATGCAGAAGCGTGGCCGCTGTTGCGGCTGCTTCCCAAATGTGGTCGAAACGATCATTCGGGTAACCGAAAATTACCACGCCCGCTCGGAGGCGAGCGGCGTGGACGTCGTTTCACACCTGGATCGCGTCAGAGGCCTGCGCGTCCAATACGGGAGCAGAACCTATGAAAGGCGAACAACAGATCATAGAGCGGCTTAACGAAGCTCTGTTTCTGGAACTTGGAGCAGTCAATCAGTACTGGGTGCATTTCCGGCTGCTGGAGGACTGGGGATACGCCAAGCTGGCAAAGAAGGAACGCGCGGAATCGATCGAGGAGATGCACCATGCCGACCGGCTCGTGGCCCGTATCATCTTCCTTGAAGGCCATCCGAACCTGCAGTCGGTAGCGCCGCTGCGCATCGGACAGAATGTCAAGGAAGTGCTCGAATCGGATCTTGCCGGCGAATATGACGCGCGCACTGCCTACAAACGGTCGCGCGAGATTTGTGACGAAGCAGGTGACTATGTGACGATGAAGCTGTTCGAGGATTTGTTGTCCGACGAGGAAGGTCACATCGACTTCCTCGAGACGCAACTCGACCTGCTCGCCTCGATCGGCGAGGAAAAATACGGCCAGCTCAACGCAGCATCGGCCGACGAGGCGGATTAGGGACATGCGGGAATGCGGCGCCGCTTAGACTACTTGCGCCGCTTGCGGCGGGCCGAGGATTGCGGCCTGCCGCCCCAGCACAACCCGCGAAACGGCTGGCTTCGCCGGCTTTCGCCTGCCGTAGTGGTCGCGCTGACCGCCTCGGCGCTGGCCGGCGCGTCCGAACCGGCGGGTCTCGCCACCAGCCGTGCCGATCTGACGCCGAAGGATCTTTCGCGCGTCATTGCCATCACCAGGCCGACCCGGGATTTCTCCAAGCCCGAGCAGTTCGAGCCGATGCCGGGCGGCGCCGGCACGTCGCGGAAAGGCGCCAACAAGGACGCTTTCTCGCAATCTTCCGCCAATATCACTTTCGAGGAACAAGGCACCTTCAAACTCGGCAATGCTCTTTTCCGCAAGAACTGGGTGTCTTCGCCCTCGTCGACGCAGGCATCGGACGGGCTTGGTCCGCTGTTCAACGAGCGGGCGTGCCAGAATTGCCATCTGAAGGACGGTCGCGGTCATCCGCCGCAAGCCGACAGCGGCACCACCTCGATGTTCCTGCGGCTGGCGCGGCAGGCGAGCACCGAGGAGAAAGCAGCGCTCGCCGCCCGCAAGGTGCTCAACTTCCCCGATCCGGTCTACGGCTCGCAATTGCAGGAACTGGCCGTTCCGGGTCTTCGCGGCGAAGGCAGGATGCGTGTCGTCTATCAGGAACAAAAAGTCACGCTGCCGGACGGCACCGTGGTTTGGCTGCGCAAGCCGAGCTATTCGGTCGATGATCTTGCCAACGGGCCGCTCGATCCGCACACCACGCTTTCGCCGCGCTTGACGCCGCCGATGATCGGCCTCGGCCTGGTCGAGCAAATCGCGCCGGCCGACATTCTCGCCAGTGCCGATCCGGACGATCGCAACAGTGACGGCATCTCCGGCAAGCCCAACATCGTGCGCGACGGCCAGAGCGGCGAGCCGACGCTCGGCCGCTTCGGCTGGAAGGCGCAGACCCCTTCGATCCACCAGCAGGCGGCGGACGCGTTCGCCGGCGACATCGGCATTTCGACGCCGGAAGTGCCGAACCACTGGGGCGATTGCACCGCGGCCGAAAAGAACTGCCTTGCCATGGCCAACGGCGTGCAGGAGCGCCTCGGCCCGGTCGAGGCGCCGCCGCCGGTTATGGACCTGGTCACCTTCTATTCTCAAAACC
Organism: Mesorhizobium sp. WSM4850; assembly: GCF_055811735.1. NCBI lineage: Bacteria > Pseudomonadati > Pseudomonadota > Alphaproteobacteria > Hyphomicrobiales > Phyllobacteriaceae > Mesorhizobium > Mesorhizobium sp. WSM4850. The sequence goes on from NZ_JBVVPV010000040.1 coordinate 13,749, forward strand.
TCGCCGTGCCGGCGCGGCGCGATCTCGACAAGCCCGATGTGCTGGCCGGCAAGAAGCTGTTCTACGACATGGGCTGCATTTCCTGCCATACGCCGAAATTCGTCACCCGCCGCGGCACGCCCAACAAGGCACAGGCCTTCCAGCTGATCTGGCCCTATTCCGATTTTCTGCTGCACGACATGGGGCCGGGCCTCGCCGACGGGCAAGCGGTGGGCGATGCTACCGGGAGCGAATGGCGCACGCCGCCGCTGTGGGGCATCGGTCTTACCCAGACCGTCAACGGCAACAACTTCTTCCTGCACGACGGGCGGGCGCGCACGCTGACCGAAGCGATCCTGTGGCATGGCGGCGAGGGGCACAAGGCGCGCGACCGCTTTGCCGCCGCCGCCGCGCCCGATCGCGCCGCACTGGTCAAATTCCTGGAGTCGTTGTGATGTCGAAGCGTCTGGCGTTTGTCCTGGTTCTCCCGCTGGTCCTCGCCGGCGCTTTGCCGGCGTCCGCAGCGGTGAAGGCTTCCGACGTGATCCAGCGAGCGATCGACGGCTTTGTCCGCCCCGCTTATGCACGCCTGCATGACCATGCCGACAGCCTGAGCAAGGCCGTGCGCACGCTGTGCGACGCGCCTTCGCAGGACCATCTCGATGCGGCGCGTGCCGAATTCTCCGGCACCGTGGATGCCTGGTCGGTCGTCGAGATCATCCGCATCGGACCGATCACGCAGAACAACCGGCTGGAACGCATGCTGTTCTGGCCGGACCGCAAGAGCATCGGCCTGAGGCAGGTGCAGGCGGCGTTGGCCAGCAAAGACCGGACCGCCGCCGATCCGGCCCAGCTGGCGAAAAAGAGCGTCGCCATGCAAGGGTTCGGCGCGTTGGAATTCGTGCTTTACGGCGATGGCGCCGAGCGGCTCGCCGGCAAGGACGATCCCTATCGCTGCGCTTATGGCGCGGCCGTCGCCGGCAACATCGAAATGATCGCCGCCGAGGTCAGCGACGCCTGGAACAAACCCGACGGCTTTGCAGCACTTTGGGCCAATCCGGGGCCGCAAAACGCACTCTACCGCGACGGCACGGAAGCGGTGACCGAATTGGTCGGCGTCTTCATCAACGAACTGGAGATGGTCCGTGACGTGCGCCTGAAAGGTTTTCTGGGCAGTAGCCCGCAGGCCGACAAGCCGAAACAGGCGATCTACTGGCGTTCACAAAACACCGCGCGTTCGCTGACCGGAAATCTTTCGGGCATGGACGCTCTGTTCCAGGCTTCGCAGCTTGGCGACGCGCTGTCGCCCGACGCGCGCTGGATGGCGGAATCGATCCATATCCAGCTCGTCAACGGAGCTGCCGACGCCACGGCGATCAGAGGCCCGATCGACAAGGCGCTCGCCGATCCGGCGCTGCGCCAGAAGCTCGAACACTTCTCGCTGGTGACATCCAGCCTGTCGACCCTGATCGGCACCAGGCTGACCGCCGAATTCGGCCTGACCGCTGGCTTCTCGTCGCTCGACGGCGACTAATTATGCGCACACCGCTGATCGATCGTCGTGATTTCCTCAGGGCCGCAGGCGTTGGCTTTGTTGCCGCGATGGCGCCGTCGGCATGGGCGAAGACGCTTGCCGCCGACGCCGTCTTCGCCACCGCTTTCGTCAAGCGCGACGGCAGCTATGGCGCGGCGATCCTGTCCGAGGCCGGCAAGGTGCTGCATGCCATCGACCTGCCCGCCCGCGGTCACGACGTCACCTTCGATCCGCTGTCGAAACGCTCGGTGGTCTTTGCCAGGCAGCCCGGCACTTTCGCGGTTGTGTTCGACCATACCGGCCGCGACGAGCCGCTGACCATTGCCAGCATCAGTGGGCGGCATTTCTTCGGCCACGGCGTGTTTTCGACCGACGGTGCGCTGCTCTACGCCACCGAGAACGATTTCGACAATGCCGCCGGCGTGGTCGGCGTCTATGACACGCGTGCGAAATTCAAGCGCGTTGGCGAGTTCCCGACCTATGGCATGGGTCCGCACGAGCTGCTGCTGCTCGGCGACGGCAGGACGATTGCCGTCGCCAATGGCGGCATCGAGACGCATCCCGATTATGGCCGCGCCGAGCTCAACATCGCGACGATGAAGCCATCTTATGTGCTGGTCGACCGCTTTACCGGCGACCCTGTCGAAAAGCACGAATTGCCGCCGGCGCTGCACCAGCTTTCGATCCGGCATATGGATACCGACAAATCCGGCGCGGTCTGGTTCGGCTGCCAGTACAGGGGGCCGGGCGGCGATCGTCCGTTGCTGGTCGGCCGCGCCGCGCGCGGCAAGGCTCTGCAACTGCTCGACATGCCGCAGGACGTGCTGTCCGGCTTCAGGAATTACATCGGCTCGGTCGCCGCCAACCCTGCTGCCGGTACCGTCGCCGTGTCCTCGCCGGAAGGCAACTCGTTTGCCATCATCGATGCGGCCAGCGGCCGGATCGTCGCCACCAGCGCACTGGCAGAGGTCTGCGGCGTGGCGCCCGACGGGGCGAGCTTCATGGCGACGACCGGCACGGGGCAGATAGCCCAAGCCGGCGGCGCGACACGGTCCGAGCCGGACTATGTCTGGGACAATCACATGCTGCGCATCGACCAGGCCGCATAGTGCGGCACTGGTTCATTGACGGTTGTGGTCGCCGAGAGTTACCTCTTTTTGGGCGAGGTCGAAGCGAAGCCGCCAAACGATTTATGCATTATCCCCTTGCAGGGACGAGCCACGGCAGGCACAGGGAAATTGTCTTTCGAACCCCCTGTGCCCCAAGCGGGCGCTGCCAACCGGCCGTCTCATGAAGTTGCTTGCCATCGATTGTGCCGCCAATCTCTGCGCCGCCTGTGTCTACGACGCGGCGGCCGGGAAGGAACTCGGCCGCTCGGTGCTCGATCTCGGCAAGAGCCATGCCGAACATCTGATGGCTGTGATCGAAGAGGCGTTGACGACCGGCGGCACCGACTATGCCGGTCTTGGCGCCATCGCTGTCTCCACCGGCCCGGGCTCCTTCACCGGCTTGCGCGTCGGCGTCTCGGCGGCGCGGGGCCTGGCGCTGGCGCTGAAAATCCCGGCAATCGGGGTGACGACGCTGGAAGCGCTGGCGGCGCAGGCGAAAGAGACATTTCCCGGCCGCGCCGTGCTGGCCGCGCTCGACGCCGGCCGCGAGGAGATCCATGCAGCGCTTTACGACGAAGCATCCGTTTTGATTTATGGTCCCGCGGTGGCCACGCTTTCGCAAGCCGCCGCCATGGCGGTTGACGGGTTTCCGGTTCTGGCCGGCACCGCGGCCACGCAAATTGCTGCATCGGCCGGGCGCGCCTTCGACGTCGGCCCGACAAGCGCCACTACGGATATCGCAATCTATGCCCGGCTGGCCGCTGCCAAGGGTGAAGGCGAAAAGCCGAAACCGCTTTATCTGCGCGGAGCTGACGCCAAGCCGCAGGCCGGGTTTATCCTGTCCAGGAAGAAAGCCGGGAAGATAAACTGATGCGCATTCCTTTCCTCCAGCCGCGCCGCAGGGACTTTGCGCTCGAGCCGCTGACGGTCGCCGACAGTGCGGCCCTGTCGGTGCTGCATCGCGAGGATTTCGTCCGGCCGTGGAGCGATGACGAATTCGCCGCATTGATCGAGCAGGACACGGTGTTCGGCTATGCCGCGCGCGAGACCGGCCAGGGTGCCAAGCCGCCGGTCGGTTTCGTGCTGGCGCGCCTGGCGGCCGGCGAAGGCGAGGTCCTGACTGTCGCGGTGGCGCGCTCCCATCGCCGCCAGGGCCTTGGCTGGCAACTGATGGATGCGGTGCTGCGCGAACTGCATGCGCAACGCGCCGAGGCGCTTTTCCTCGAGGTCGACGAGACCAACGTCGCCGCGATCGCGCTCTATCGGCGACTGGGATTCCGCGAGGTCGGCAAACGTGCCAACTACTACAGATCGCCCGAGCACGGCCCGACCGGAGCGCTTGTCATGCGCCGCGATCTTCGCTAGCGCATCGGCCCGCAAAGCACGATGCGCAGGTTGAGATGCGCAGATTAAAAAGCGCTAGAGCGTGCTTGGACGTCCAGTTGGACGCGTCGCTCTAGCCAGAACTCGGGACAGGGCCAAGAGCGAATGATCGGAAAAATCAGGATTTTCCTGGCGCTGGCCCTCGTTGTCGCAGGCTCGTTGATCCTCGTGCCGTTGCAGATCCTGTCGATGAAGACCGGCCTGTGGCGCGAGACGTTCATCCTGAAGATCTGGCACCGGCTCATCATCCGGGCGCTCGGCATGCGCATCCACGTCAAGGGGACCTTGTCCAATCAGCGCCCGTTACTGGTTGCGTCGAACCACGTTTCATGGACCGACATCATGGTGCTGGGGTCGATGGCCGACGTGACGTTCGTCGCCAGGGCCGACATGGCCGGCTGGCCGTTGATTGGCATGTTGTCGAAGCTGCAGCGCACCGTTTTCATCGAGCGCGAGCGCAAACGTTCGTCGGGCGACCAGGCGAGCGAGATCGCCAGCCGCATGGCCAAGGGCGACGCCATGGTGCTGTTTGCCGAAGGTTCGACCAGCGACGGCAACATGATCTTGCCGTTCAAGAGCACGCTGTTCGGCGCCGCCTCGATGGCGATTTCGGAAGGGGCGGCCGAAACGGTCTTCATCCAGCCGGTGGCGATCGTCTATACGCGCCTGCACGGCGTGCCGCTCGGCCGCAGGCACCGGCCGATTGCCGCCTGGATCGGCGACGAGGATTTGATGCCGCATCTCAAGGTGCTGATGGCGGAGGGCGGGCTCGATGTCGAAGTGCATTTCGGCGAGCCGGTCGCCTTCTCCAAGGGCTCCAGGCGCAAGGAAACGGCCAGGCTGATGGAAAGTCAGGTGCGTGATATGGTGCAGGCGGCGCTCGCCGATCCGCGCCCGAGCCGGTAAGCCGGAAAAGCTCCAGCGCTTTGCGCGTCCAAAGGAGGCGCGGCGCTGTAAGGCAGAATCGTCTGTTTTTTGTCGGGGAAAGGCGTTAGAAGCCGCCAGATGGAATTGAACACGATCGAACGGGACGACATCGATACTGCGACCGAAACTGCGGTCGCGCCGCCTGCCGCGAGCCGGAAGGTCTTCGTCAAGACCTATGGCTGCCAGATGAACGTCTATGATTCGCAGCGCATGACCGACGCGCTGGCCGCCGACGGCTATACTGCGACGGATGCGATCGGCGAGGCCGATCTGGTGCTGCTCAACACCTGCCATATCCGCGAGAAAGCCGCCGAAAAGGTCTATTCCGAACTCGGCCGCATTCGTGAGATGAAGGCCGAACGGGCTCGGGCCGGCCGCGAGATGCTGGTCGGCGTCGCCGGCTGCGTGGCGCAGGCCGAGGGATCCGAGATCATCCGCCGCTCGCCGGCCGTCGATCTGGTCATCGGCCCGCAGACCTATCATCGGCTGCCCGACGTGCTGGCACGGGTGCGCGGCGGCGAAAAGATCGTCGAGACGGACTACGCCATCGAAGACAAGTTCGAGCATCTGCCGCAGCCGAAGCGCGCCGAGATCATCAGGCGCGGCGTCACCGCGTTCCTGACCGTGCAGGAAGGCTGCGACAAGTTCTGCACCTTCTGCGTGGTGCCCTATACCAGAGGCTCGGAAGTGTCGCGGCCGGTGGCGCAGATCGTCGCCGAGGCCGAGCGGCTGGCGCAAGCCGGCGTGCGCGAGGTGACGCTGCTTGGACAGAACGTCAATGCCTGGCACGGCGAAGGCGAAGCCAAAGGGGGCAAGACCGAGGAATGGGGTCTTGGCCGCCTGCTGTTCCGGCTGGCCGAGATTCCCGGGCTGGCGCGGTTGCGCTACACCACCAGCCACCCGCGCGACATGGACGACGAATTGATCGCCGCTCACCGTGACTTGCCGGCGCTGATGCCCTATCTGCATTTGCCTGTGCAATCCGGCTCCGACCGCATCCTCAAGGCGATGAACCGCAGGCATACGGCAAAAGATTATTTGACGCTGCTCGAACGGATCCGCGCCGCACGGAGCGATATCGCGCTTTCGGGCGACTTCATTGTCGGCTTTCCCGGCGAGACGGATGCGGATTTCGAGGCGACGATGGACCTTGTCCGCCAAGTGAACTATGCCTCGGCCTTCTCGTTCAAATATTCGCCGCGCCCCGGCACGCCGGGCGCGGAAATGGCCGATCATGTGCCGGAAGCGGTCAAGGACGAGCGCCTGCAGCGACTGCAGGCGCTGTTGCTGACCCAGCAGCAGGAGTTCGGCGCCAGCCTGGTCGGCAGCACCATCGACACGCTGATCGAGAAGCCGGGCCGCCAGGCTGGCCAGAAGGTCGGCCGCTCACCGTGGCTGCAGCCGGTTATTGTTGATGAAAAGTCCGGCGAAATCGGTGAGATTATCCAGGTACGAATCACGAAGACGGGTTACAACAGCCTGTTCGCCGAATTGGCCTGAAGGTCTCGGCAGATGAGGAGAGACGGTTGAGCGCTGCGGAAGTGAAGAACCTGCCCCAGAACCTACCATCGGGGGCTTCGGATATGGCGCACATCGTTCTGACTTTCGACAACAACAAGCTTGCCAGCGCCCTTTATGGCCAGTTCGACGAGAATCTGGCCAGGCTCGAGCAGAAGCTTGGCGTCGATATCCGCTCGCGCGGCAACCAGCTGACCATCAAGGGCTCCGCCTCGGCCGCCGAGCAGGCGCGCCGCGCCCTGGATAATCTCTACGGCATTCTCCAGAAAGGCGCTGACATCGGCCAGTCGGACGTCGACGGCGCCGTGCGCATGGCGATCGCCGCCGACGACCAGCTGACGCTGCCGACGCTGGAGCGCAAGGGCAAGGTGTCAGCCGCCCAGATATCGACGCGCAAGAAGACGATCTATGCCCGCTCGCTCAACCAGGACGCCTATATGCGCGCGCTGGAGCGGTCCGAGCTCGTCTTCGGCATTGGCCCGGCTGGCACTGGAAAAACCTTCCTGGCGGTGGCGCATGCGGCGATGCTGCTCGAACGTGGCATGGTCGAGCGCATCGTGCTGTCACGGCCGGCCGTCGAGGCCGGCGAGCGGCTCGGCTTCCTGCCCGGCGACATGAAGGAGAAGGTCGATCCCTATCTGCGGCCGCTCTATGACGCGCTTTACGAGATGATGCCGGCCGATAAGGTCGAGCGGGCGATTGCCGCCGAGGTGATCGAGATCGCGCCGCTGGCCTTCATGCGCGGCCGCACGCTGGCGCACTCCGCCGTCATCCTCGACGAGGCGCAGAACACCACGCCGATGCAGATGAAGATGTTCCTGACCCGTCTCGGCGAGAATTCGCGCATGATCGTCACCGGCGATCCGACCCAGATCGACCTGCCGCAAAACACCAAATCCGGTCTGGTCGAGGCGCTCAGGATCCTCGACGGCGTCACCGGCATGGTGACGGTGCGCTTCAACGAAGGCGACGTCGTCAGGCATCCGTTGGTCGCCGAGATCGTCAAGGCCTACGACCGCGACGGCAAGCTGGCCCGGGGCCTGGGGGCCGAAAGCTAGAGCATCGGACCCAAAAGTGGGAACCGGTTTTGGGACAATCCGATGCTCAAACAAGAAAACACGATGATGCAGCCTTATGGCTGAGGGCAAAAAATCTGTAGGCGGGGATCTTCCGGTTCCCGTCGACATCGATATGGCAGTCGAAGCGGGCGACTGGCCCGATGAGGCCGCGCTGACGCGGCTGGTCGATCGCGCCGTTGCCGCCGCGTTTGCCGAAACCGGCGCGGCCGGCCGTTCCGAGCTCAGCATCGTTTTTTCTGACGATGCCCACATCCGCAGTCTCAATGCGGGATGGCGCGGCAAGGACAAACCGACCAACGTCCTGTCTTTCCCGGCTTTTCCGCTCGCCAAGGGCGGTCCGCTGCCGCCCATGCTGGGCGACATTGTGCTGGCCGCCGAGACGGTTGCTCGGGAAGCCGCACTGGAAGACAAGCCGGTCGACAACCATATCACCCATCTCGTCATCCACGGCCTGCTGCATTTGCTGGGCTACGATCACGAGACCGACGCCGAGGCCGAAGAAATGGAAGCCGTCGAACGCGCAGCACTTGCAAGGCTTGCCATTCCCGATCCCTACGCGTAACTAAAAAGATCAAATGACCGGACGACGATGAACGACAAACCAGAGACTGCCGCCCACCCAGACGCCGGCAGTGCGACCAAGCCATCCGAACAGACGGACGAGGACTCTAGTCCGAGTACCACGACCGGCAGCTTCGCCAGCGAGCCATCGCCTGCCGGTCCTTCCCTGTTCGATCGCGTGCTCGGCCTGTTCAGGCAGCGCAACGGCACCAGCCTGCGCGAGGAGATCGCCGACGCGCTTGCCGAAACGGCGAGCGATGCCGGCGCCTTTTCGCCCGGCGAACGGGCCATGCTAAACAACATTCTGCGCCTGCGCGAGGTTCGCGTCGAGGATGTCATGGTGCCGCGCGCCGACATCGAGGCAGTCGAGATCACGACGAACCTAGGCGATCTTCTGGGACTGTTCGAGCAGTCCGGCCATTCCCGCATGCCGGTCTATTCGGAGACGCTCGACGACCCGCGCGGCATGGTCCACATCCGCGACGTGCTCGCTCACATCACCAAGCTCGCCCGCGTCAGGAAGGGCAGGACGACCAGGAAAGCCGCCCCTGCCACGCTGCTCGATCTCGCCAAGGTCGATCTCACGCGCACCATCGGCGACCTGACCCTGATCCGCCCGGTGCTTTTCGTGCCGCCGTCGATGCTCGCCTCCGATCTTATGGGGCGGATGCAGGCGATGCGCACTCAGATGGCGTTGGTCATCGACGAGTATGGCGGCACCGATGGTCTGGTGTCGCTCGAGGATATCGTCGAGATGGTGGTCGGCGACATCGAGGACGAGCACGACGAGGACGAGCCGATGATCACCCAGACCGGCGAGGGCGTGTTCGTCGTCGACGGCAAGGCCGAGATCGACGATGTCGCCAAGATGATCGGCGAGGATTTCGCCGCCGGCGAGCATGGCGAATATGTCGACACGATCGGCGGCATGATCTTCAACACGCTTGGCCGAGTCCCGGCCCGCGGCGAAGTGGTGCAAGCCATCCCGGGCTTCGAATTCCACGTGCTCGACGCCGATCCACGCCGCGTCAAGCGCGTGCGCATCGTGGAGACCCAGAAAGGTGAGCGCCGGCGGCGCGCCGTCCGCGCCGAGCAGGCTTGAAAGACGCCGCTCGCCAGGAGCCGGCTGACCAGTTTTACGGTGAACGGCAGTACAGGGCGCGCGATCCTGAAGGTCACGCCTGGACATTTTCCCAGACCGTACGCTCGGTTCCACGCGAGGGGGCTGAGCGGCTGGGCGATCTGCAGATTGAAGGCTGGCACCGATAGTATCCTCGGTCTGAATTTCAGCAATGGGTGGGGAGCGGTCTCGAACTACATGGTTTGCGAACCAATTCGTCTGGACGCTGTCCTGAGTGCTAGGAGAATGTCTGATGTCGTGGAAACTCGATGAGACCGTGGAAACATCCGCGGGCGCTGTGGCAGCGGGTCAATTTGGTGGTGGACCCGCGCTTGTGCTGGCTCACGGCTGGCCGTGGTCTTCGTTCTCATGGCATCGGATTATTCCAGGCCTTGCAAGGCGGTATCGTGTCCACTGGTACGATATGCCCGGATACGGGCGATCCGACAAAGGCGCGGAGCAGCGCACCTCACTCGATGTGCAAGGAGAAGTATTCGCCGAGATGCTCGGGCATTGGGACCTTGAGCAGCCCATCGTTGTTGCCCATGATTTCGGCGGAGCGACGACGCTACGGGCGCATTTGCTGCATGGCTGCGACTTCGAGCGGTATGTCCTGATGAATGTCGTCGCCATGCGCCCTTGGGGATCGGAGTTCTTCGATCATGTCGGTCGCCATGTGGATGCCTTTCTGGGCCTGCCGCCGCATATCCACAGAGCGGTCGTGGAAGCATATATCAAGGGGGCGATCGTAAATGACATCGCGCCCGGAGATTTCGAGAAACTTGTCGAGCCGTGGCTTGCCGAGGAGGGACGAGGAAGCTTCTATCGGCAATTCGCGCAAGCCGACGAAAAATATACTGCCGAAGTCGAGCCGGCGTTCGGTGATATCAGGTGTCCGGTAAAGATAATTTGGGGCAAGGACGATCCATGGATCCCGCTGGAGCGAGGCAAAGCGCTTCATGCGCTGATCCCGCAGGCGTCGTTCGAAACATTACCTGGCGTCGGTCACTTGCCTCAGCTCGAAGCCCCGGATCTCGTGCTGGAGCGGCTGAACGCATTTCTATCACGCGCATTATAGTGATACACCGGCACGTGCGGTCTGCGCGACAATTCACATGCGACACTTATCTTGCCGGCGTCAGTCGCCCCACCTATCCAGCAGACCTAATCCGGCACGCTGGCTGAAGCGGTGGGCGTTTGGAGCGCGGACCGTGGCCTGATAAATCTTCTGCCGTGATTCGCACGACTCGGAAGCATCGATGAAGCGCCTGGCCGGCCGGATAATTCTGCTGTGGGGCTGGCGCCGCGCGCTTGTGGCGTTTCTTGCCGGTGCGCTGGCGGTTCTTGCCCAGGCGCCTTACGATTTCTTCGCCGTCTGTTTCGTTTCGTTTCCGCTACTGGTCTGGCTCCTCGACGGCGCAACCGGCGAAGCCTCCGCTGGCTGGTTCCGACATTTGCGGCCGGCCTTCGCCGTCGGCTGGTGGTTCGGCTTCGGCTATTTTCTCGCCGGATTGTGGTGGATCGGCTCAGCACTCCTGGTCGAGGCCGACAGTTTCGCCTGGGCGCTTCCCTTCGCAGTGGTCGGAATTCCGCTGGCGCTCGCCTTTTTCTATGGCTTCGCGACAGCGGTTGCCCGGCTGCTGTGGAGCAACGACATCGGCCGCATCGCCGCCCTTGCCTTCGGCTTCGGCTTGGCGGAATGGCTGCGCGACTTTCTGTTCACCGGCTTTCCCTGGAATGCCGTCGGCTACGCGGCGATGCCGGTGCCCTTGCTTATGCAGAGCGTGTCGGTGACCGGCATGGTCGGCGTCAACGCGCTGGCGGTCTTCGTCTTTGCCTTGCCGGCCCTGCTTGCGGCGCGCCGGCATGTCCGCCTGGGGGGTGCACTGGCTGCCGTTCTCGTCGCGGCCCATGTCGGCTTCGGCTATGTCAGGCTTGCTACCAAGGTTGAACCCGCAACCCGCGCAATCGACGTCCGCATCGTGCAGCCGGCCGTCGACCTCAGCGAGAAGTGGGACCCTTCAGTGCCCGACCGGATCTTCGCTACACTGATGGGGCTTTCGGCCAAGGCGCCAGAGACTGGTCATGCCAAGCCGCAATTGATCCTGTGGCCGGAAACCTCCGTGCCGTTTTTTTTCGCCGAACGTCCCGATGCGCTGACCGCGCTGGGAGAGATGCTTGGCGACGGCCAGACGCTGATCGCCGGCGTCGTCCGGGAGGAAGGCGGGTCGGCGGAAGATGCCGACAGGCGGTACTACAATTCGGTGGTGGCAATCGACGACAAGGGTCAAATCGCCGATGCAGTCGACAAGGTTCATCTGGTGCCCTTTGGCGAATATCTGCCTTTTGCCGACCTGCTTGGCCGCTTGGGGCTCAAACAACTCGTCGCCGGGCCGACAACCTACGCGGCGGGCAATGAGCGGCACCCGATCGCGTTGCCCGGCGGCATCCGCGTGCTTCCGTTCATTTGCTACGAAGTCATTTTTCCCGATCTGGTGGCGGTTGACGCAACGTCAGCTGAGCTTATTGTGAATGTCACGAACGACGCGTGGTTCGGTGACACGCCGGGTCCGTACCAGCATTTCAGGCAGGCGCAGATTCGTGCGGTGGAGAACGGGGTGCCATTGTTGCGTGCAGCCAATAACGGCATTTCCGCTGTCGTCGATCCGCGCGGACACATCCTCGACGCGCTGGCAATCGACGCCCGCGGAGCCATCGATGTCCACGTGCCGATTTCCAATCGAGCCATCGTTTCTTCCAGCCAAAGACGCATTAATGGACTGATGATCATGTTGCTGTTCGCTCTCGCCGCTTTCACAATGAATGTAAGGCAACGGCTACGGGCGAATTGACAGTCGACACATTAGAAACTCATACTGTAACCGCCTGAAATTTCTCGAAGTCAGCACGTCGGTTCTGTTGGGGCACTGGCCGCCGGCTTCGTTTTGGGCAGAAAAAACACAAAAAGCCGGAAAAATTCGGCGAGGAAAAAATGGCAGAAGAAAACAAGAAGAAGCCGAATCCTATCGACATCCATGTCGGAAGTCGCATCAGGCTTCGTCGCAATATGTTGGGAATGAGCCAGGAAAAGCTGGGCGAGAACCTCGGTATAACGTTTCAGCAGATACAGAAATACGAAAAGGGTACCAATCGCGTTGGCGCCAGCCGTTTGCAGGCAATCGCCTCGATATTGGGTGTGCCCGTCGCTTTCTTTTTCGAGGACGCGCCGGGCCAGGAAGCCGTGGGCAACCGCGGATTTGCCGAGGATGCATCAATGGCTTCTGCCGTCGAATTCTGCGGCAGTCCTGAAGGTCTTCAACTCAACCGGGCCTTCGTCAAGATCACCGACGTGAAGATACGCCGCAAGGTTATCGAGCTTGTGAAGGCCCTTTCCTCCGACGCAGTCGATTGATTACGCAGATTGGTCTGGGTCGATTGATTGGGTGGCCGTTGAAAGTCGAAGATAGCGAAGCCGTCATTGCGGGCAGGCAATTTCTTGCGATCTCGCGAATCGTGGAATTTACATCCCGCAGGCATGCAGGAGGGCGGATCGATTTTGCTCGACAGCCATGCTCAAAGTGTTTCTCATCAACGTGTTGAAGCTAAAGCAGGTGCTGGAGCCAAGCAGGCTGGCGGCATCCTGCCGGCGGTCAAAGGGGTACAAGATAATGGCGCCCACCGCTTGACGAGCGCTGCTCGGCACAGCTAACACGTGGCGCGCCAATCGGCAGCGTGCCGATGATTTTTCAAGAGGGGACACCCGTGACGCGGCAAAACTATCTATTCACCTCGGAATCCGTTGCCGAGGGTCATCCCGACAAGGTCTGCGACCGTATCTCCGACGAGATCGTCGATCTGGTCTATCGCGAGGCCAGAAAGACCGGCATGGACCCCTGGAAGGTCCGCGTCGCCTGCGAAACGCTGGCGACCACGAATCGCGTCGTCATCGCTGGCGAGGTGCGCGTCCCCGAGACCCTGCTCAAGAAGGACAAGGCCGGCAACATCCTGATGGATGCCGCCGGTCATCCACTCGTCAATCCGGCGAAGTTCAAGTCGGCCGCCCGCAAGGCGATCCGCGAAATCGGCTATGAACAGGCCGGTTTCCACTGGAAAACGGCAAAGATCGAGGTTCTCCTGCACGGCCAGTCGCCGGATATCGGCCAAGGCGTCGACAATGCTTCCGACCGGCAAGGCGAGGAAGGGGCCGGCGACCAGGGCATCATGTTCGGCTATGCCTGCCGCGAGACGCCGGATCTGATGCCGGCGCCGATCTACTACAGCCACAAGATCCTCGAATTGCTGGCCGCCGCGCGCCATGCGGGCAACGGCGATGCCGGCCGGCTCGGGCCGGACGCCAAGAGCCAGGTCACCGTCCGCTATATCGACGGCAAGGCGGCGGAAGTGACGCAGATCGTGTTGTCCACCCAGCACCTCGACGCCAGCTGGGATTCGAAGAAGGTCCGCAACGTCGTCGAACCCTATATTCGCGAGGCGCTGGGCGACCTGACGATCGCCGACAGCTGCAACTGGTACATCAACCCGACAGGCAAGTTCGTCATCGGCGGGCCCGACGGCGACGCCGGCCTGACCGGGCGCAAGATCATCGTCGACACTTACGGCGGTGCTGCACCTCATGGCGGCGGGGCTTTTTCCGGCAAGGACACCACCAAGGTCGACCGGTCCGCAGCCTATGCGGCCCGCTACCTCGCCAAGAACGTGGTGGCGGCGAAGCTCGCCGATCGCTGCACCATCCAGCTTTCCTACGCTATAGGCGTGGCCCAGCCGCTGTCGGTCTATGTCGACCTGCACGGCACCGGCAGGGTCGGTGAGGCAAAGCTCGAGCAGGCGCTGCGCACCGTGATGGATCTGTCGCCGTCCGGCATCCGCCGCCATCTCGATCTCAACAAGCCGATTTATGCCAAGACGTCGTCTTATGGTCATTTCGGCCGCAAGGCCGGCCGCGACGGGTCCTTCTCCTGGGAAAAGACCGACCTCGCCAAGGCTCTCAAGGACGCACTCGCCGAAGCGCCTGCCGAAGCAGTCGCGGCCTAGCCGCGGCGTCCATAGATCCGGAAGACATGGATCCGAAAGACCGGCCAAGCCGTGCGACCGAAGCATTTTTCGGTCGCCGGCGCGGCAAGGCCATCCGTCCGCAGCAGGCAGCGGCACTGGAAAGCGGTTTCAGCACCTACCGGCTTGATCTGACGGCCGGACCGCCGGCCGACTTGCACAGCCTGTTCGAAGCCGATGTCCGCGCCATTCATCTCGAAATTGGTTTTGGTGGCGGCGAGCACCTGCTGCATCGGGCGACGGCGGCTCCTGAGACCGGTTTTGTCGGCGTCGAGCCTTTCGTCAACGGCATGGCCAAGATGATGATGGCGGTCAGGGAACGGCCGCTTGCCAATCTTCGGGTCTATGACGACGACGCCACGCGCCTGCTCGACTGGCTCCCGCAAGCCTCGCTCGGCGGCATCGACCTTCTCTATCCCGATCCCTGGCCGAAGAAGAAACACTGGAAGCGCCGCTTCGTCAGTCCGGTCAATCTCGACCGTTTCGCGCGCGTGCTGAAGTCAGGCGGAACATTCCGCTTTGCGTCCGATATCGATAGCTATGTGAACTGGACGCTGCTGCACTGCCGGGCACATGAAGCGTTTGCGTGGCAGGCTGAAGAGGCAGCCGACTGGCAGCGGCCCTACGAGGGTTGGCCGGGTACGCGCTACGAGGCGAAGGCCGTTCGCGAAGGCCGGCGGCCAGCCTACCTCACCTTCGTCCGAAGATAGTCCTATTCAAAGCGCGCCTAGGCGCGCTTTGACGTCGATGAGGACCAGAGATGTCCTCGTCCATGCGTCGCCGGACTTAGACTTAGAAGCGGCCGATCTTGTTGAAGGCGGCCGGATCCATGCCGAGATTGCGCAGATCGCGTGCGCGCGGCTTGCGGCCGGCTTCGACGGCGTGCGAAGCGGCGACGGCGCTGCCGAACACGGTGAAGAAATCGCCGATGGCCGAGAAAACCTTGCGGTTGGTCATGATTATGCCCTTTCGTCTGCTGCAACGCGTGATTGATTTTGTGCAACGCAACATAGATAGGCGCGTACTGCCTGATATCACAGGGACGTTGGCGCATGGCCGCCATGCGCTCTGTGCAACGCTGCCGCCCCCAACAGTTTCGCCCACCCTGCATGCGGACAATTCATCTGCTTACCGACACGGACTGCATGCGGACTTGAAACGACGGCTGCGATCGTCTATATCAGGCTCAAATTCTTGGTCGGTATGGCGAAGAGTGGGTCCACCCGGTCCCGCTCTTTTTTGTTACCTTCCGGCCGCCGATGAAGCGACAGGGATAGAATGACGGCAACGGTACCCGACAGCGACGACCGCATCATCCGCGAAAGCGGCATCGATGCGCGCATCGCGCTGATCGTGCAGCCGGTTCTGCGTGCCATTGGCTTCCGCCTTGTCAGGGTGCATCTGACGGGCCAGAACGGACTGACGCTGCAGATCATGGCCGAACGCGAGGACGGCACTATGACCGTCGAGGATTGCGAAGAGGTCAGCCGGGCGGTGTCGCCGGCGCTCGATGTCGATGATCCGATCGAAAAGGCGTATCATCTCGAAGTGTCGTCGCCGGGGATCGACCGGCCGCTGGTCCGAAAGTCGGATTTCTCGACCTGGACGGGTCATCTGGTGAAGATGGAAACCTCGGTCCTCGTCGCCGACCGCAAGCGCTTCAAGGGCAAGATCGCCGAGAGCGACGCGGACGGCGTGCTGATCGAGCGCGACAAGGCGGCCTATGGCGAACAGCCGACGGTGCGTGTGCCCTACGATTCGATTGCCGAAGCACGGCTGATCCTGACCGACGACCTTATCCGCGACGCACTGTCGAAGGACAACAGGGCGCGCAAGGAAGCCAAGAAGCGCCGCGGCGAGCCCGAAGACGCGCCAGAGAGCGTAGAAGCGGGCGTAGAAGATGAAACCGAACAGGAAATGTGATTGGGCTGCCGGGCGCAAAGGCTCGGCAACAAGCTCGGGAGAAAAACGATGGTTGTAAGCGCAAACAGGCTTGAACTGCTGCAGATCGCCGATGCGGTCGCGCGTGAGAAGTCGATCGACAAGTCGATCGTCATCGCCGCCATGGCCGATGCGATCCAGAAGGCGGCGCACTCGCGCTATGGCCAGGAAACCAACATCCGTGCCGACATCAATCCCAATACCGGCGAGATGAAGCTGCAGCGGTTGATGGAAGTGGTCGAGAAGGTCGACGACTATGCGACGCAGATCGCCATATCCTCGGCGCGTGAGCGCAATCCCGACGCCCAGCTCGGCGACTTCATTGCCGAACAGCTGCCGCCGATGGATTTCGGCCGCATCGCCGCCCAGTCGGCCAAGCAGGTCATCGTGCAGAAGGTGCGCGAGGCCGAGCGTGACCGCCAGTACGACGAGTACAAGGACCGTATCGGCGAGATCGTCAACGGTACTGTCAAACGCGTCGAATACGGCAACGTCATCGTCGATCTCGGCCGCGGTGAGGCGATAATCCGTCGCGACGAGCTGATCCCGCGCGAAAATTACAAATATGGCGATCGCGTCCGCGCCTATGTCTATGACGTGCGCCGCGAGCAGCGCGGTCCGCAGATATTCCTGTCGCGCACCCATCCGCAGTTCATGGCGAAGCTGTTCACCATGGAAGTGCCGGAAATCTACGACGGCATTATCGAGATCAAGTCGGTCGCCCGCGATCCGGGTTCGCGCGCCAAGATCGCCGTCATCTCGCGTGACAGTTCCATCGATCCGGTCGGCGCCTGTGTCGGCATGCGCGGCAGCCGCGTTCAGGCGGTGGTCGGCGAATTGCAGGGCGAGAAGATCGACATCATTCCGTGGTCGCCTTCGGCCGCTTCCTTCATCGTCAACGCGCTGCAGCCGGCGGAAGTCGCCAAGGTCGTGCTCGACGAGGACGCCGAACGCATCGAGGTCGTGGTGCCGGACGACCAGCTGTCGCTGGCCATCGGCCGCCGCGGCCAGAACGTCCGGCTCGCCTCGCAGCTCACCGGCTGGGATATCGACATCCTGACCGAGCAGGAAGAGAGCGAGCGCCGCCAGAAGGAGTTCGTCGAACGCTCGGCTCTGTTCATGGATGCGCTCAACGTCGACGAGATGGTCGGCCAGGTGCTCGCCTCCGAAGGCTTCACCAGCGTCGAGGAAGTCGCCTATGTCGATGCCGACGAGATCGCGTCGATCGATGGCTTCGACGAGGACACCGCCTCGGAAATCCAGGCTCGCGCCCGCGAATATCTGGAGAAGATCGAAGCCGAGCATGACGAGAAGCGTAAGGCGCTCGGCGTCAAGGACGAGTTGCGTGAGATTCCAGGCGTGACCACCGCCATGATGGTGACGCTCGGCGAGGATGGCGTGAAGACGATCGAGGATTTCGCCGGCTATGCAGCCGATGATCTGACCGGCTGGAAGGAACGCAAGGACGGCGAGACGAAGGTATTCCCGGGCGTGCTCGCCAATCACGGCGTGTCGCGGGCCGATGCTGAACAGATGGTTCTGGCTGCTCGCCTCAAGGCCGGCTGGATCACCGAAGACGAGCTTGCAGCCGAAGACGTGCCGGCTGACGAAGCCGTTGGTGCGTGAGGTGAAACCGCATCGCACACAAGCTGCCCTTGGACGAGATGAACGATCGCACTTGCATCGTCACGCGCAAACAGGCCGAACCGGATGAACTGATCCGTTTCGTCGTCGGCCCGGATTCGGCCGTCGTTCCGGATATCAAGAAAAACCTGCCCGGACGCGGTTGCTGGGTGACTGCCGACCGCCTACATATCGACAAGGCGGCAGCGAAAAACCTGTTCGCTCGCGCCTTCAAGGCGCAGGTGACCGTGCCGGCCGATCTCGGCGACATGGTCGACGGGCTGCTTTCCAGATACGCTCTGGGCATGCTCGGTCTTGCCCGCAAGGCAGGCGCGATCGCGCTCGGCGCCACCAAGGTCGAGAGCGCGGTGCGTGGCGGGCTAGCGCTTTTCGTGTTGCATGCGACCGAGGCGTCAGATGACGGCGTCCGCAAGATCAGCCAGGCGCGACGGGCAACCGTCCACCTCGGTGGCCCCGCCATCCTTGCCTACAAACTTTTCTCCGAGGCCGAGTTGAGCTTGGCATTGGGGGGTACAAATGTGATACATGCTGCCGTTCTCGCGGGAGACGCGGGCAGGGCGGTCCAGAAGCGCATGGTTGCGCTCGACCGGTATCGGGGCGGTTCCCCGGACGATCTGGCAATGGTTGCGGCCGTTGCTGACGAAGATGATGCCGCAGAGGATATGGAATGAGCGATACGAAATCGGGCGACGACAAGACGTTGAGTGTTACGCCGAAGAAGACTTTGACGCTGAAGCGCCCCGGTACGGAACAGGGCACCGTGCGCCAGAGCTTCTCGCATGGCCGCACCAAGGCGGTCGTGGTCGAGACCAAGAAGCGCAAGTTCTCGCTGCCCGGTGACAAGCCGGAGCCGGCTGCTGCCCCTATGTCCGTCTTCACCCCGAAGCCACCGGTCGCGGCAGCGCCGGTTGTGCAGGAAGCGCCCAAGGCGCCGCCGCCTCCGCCGCCGGTCGAACGCGGCGGCATGGTGCTGAACCAATTGTCGCGCGATGAAATGGAGGCGCGCCGCCGGGCCCTTGAGGGTTCGAAGGTGCGCGACGTCGAGGATCGCCAGCGCGCCATCGACGAGGCCAAGCGCCGCGCCGAGGATGAAGAGCGCCGCCGTCGCGAGCGCGAGGAATCCGCGCGCCGCCAGGCCGAGGAAGAAGCCCGGCTGCAGGCCGAGGCCGAGTCCCGCCGGCGTGCCGAGGAAGAGGCGCGCCGCCGCGCGCCGCTAACCGCCGAACTGGCGACAGTCGACGACGAGGACATCAAGCCGAAGCGGACCGGCGCCGGCGCCCCGGTGCGCCGTCCGGTCACGCCGGAAGTGGCGCGTCCGGCCAAGCCGACCAAGAGCGAGGAAGATCGCCGCCGCGGCAAGCTGACGCTGAATGCCGCACTTTCCGATGAGGATACGCGTGCGCGTTCGCTGTCGTCGATGCGTCGGCGCCAGGAGAAATTCAAGCGCGCGCTGCATAACGAACCGCGCGAGAAAGTCATGCGCGAAGTGATACTTCCCGAAACCATCACCATCCAGGAACTGGCGCAGCGCATGTCCGAGCGCGCCGTCGATGTGGTCAAGTTCTTCATGAAACAGGGCCAGATCCTGAAGCCGGGCGACGTCATCGACGCCGACACGGCCGAACTGGTCGCTACCGAATTCGGCCACACGGTTCGCCGCGTCGCCGAGTCCGACATCGAGGAAGGCCTCTTCAACATCGCCGATCGTCCCGAGGATCTCGAGCCGCGTCCGCCGGTGGTGACCATCATGGGCCATGTCGATCACGGCAAGACGTCGCTGCTCGATGCCATCCGCAATGCCAATGTCGTGTCCGGCGAGGCTGGCGGCATCACCCAGCATATCGGCGCCTATCAGGTCGAGAAGAACGGTAACAAGATCACCTTCATCGACACGCCTGGCCACGCCGCCTTCACGGCGATGCGCGCCCGTGGCGCTCAGGCGACCGACATCGCCATCCTGGTAGTGGCGGCCGACGACAGCGTGATGCCGCAGACGATCGAATCGATCAGCCATGCCAAGGCGGCCGGCGTTCCGATCATTGTGGCGATCAACAAGATCGACAAGCATGACGCCGACCCGCAGAAGGTGCGCTCGGAACTGCTGCGCCACGAAGTCTTCGTCGAATCGATGGGCGGCGAGGTGCTGGACGTCGAAGTGTCGGCGACCAAGGGCACCAATCTCGACAAGCTGCTCGAAGCGATCCTGCTGCAGGCCGAAATCCTCGACCTGAAGGCCAATCCGGACCGCACCGCCGAGGGCGTCGTCATCGAAGCCCAGCTCGACAAGGGCCGCGGCCCCGTCGCCACGGTGCTGGTCCAGACCGGCACGCTGATGCCTGGCGACATCCTCGTTGCCGGTAACGAATGGGGCCGGGTGCGCGCGCTGGTCAACGACCGCGGCGGGCAGATCAAGGAAGCGCCGCCGGCGATGCCCGTGGAAGTGCTCGGTCTGCAGGGAACCCCGCAGGCCGGCGACCGCTTCGCCGTCGTCAACAACGAGGCCCGCGCCCGCGAGATCACCGAATATCGCCAGCGTCTGGCGCGTGAGAAGGCGGTGGCCAAGCATGCCGGCCAGCGTGGTTCGCTCGAACAGATGATGTCGCAACTGCAGACGAGCGGGCTGAAGGAATTCCCGCTGGTCATCAAGGGCGACGTGCAGGGCTCGATCGAGGCGATCAGCGCGGCGCTGGACAAGCTCGGCACCGACGAGGTGCGTGCGCGCATCGTTCATGCGGGCGCCGGCGGCATCACCGAAAGCGATGTCTCGCTGGCGGAAACCTCCGGCGCCGCAATCATCGGCTTCAACGTTCGCGCCAATGTGCAGGCGCGTGCGGCGGCCGCGGCTGCAGGCATCGAGATCCGCTACTACTCGATCATCTACAACCTTGTGGATGACGTGAAGGCGGCGCTGTCCGGCCTGCTGTCGCCGGAGCGTCGTGAGACCTTCATTGGCAATGCCGAGATCCTTGAGATCTTCGACATCACCAAGGTCGGCAAGATCGCCGGCTGCCGTGTCACCGAAGGCAAGGTCGAGCGCGGTGCGGGCGTTCGCCTGATCCGCGACAACGTCGTCATCCACGAAGGCACGCTGAAGACGCTGAAGCGCTTCAAGGACGAAGTTGCGGAGGTTCCGGGTGGCCAGGAATGCGGCATGGCCTTCCAGAACTACGAAGACATGCGCGTCGGCGACGTCATCGAGTGCTTCCGCGTCGAGATGGTGACCAGGACGCTCTGAGTTCGAGCAACTTGAGTTCGAGCATTTACAGACCGGGCGGTGGTCGAAAGGCTGCCGCCTGAACCATGATCCCGAAAAGTGGTATCCGGTTTTCGGAGAAGATCATGGTCAACAAAAAATAGAGCCTGATCCATTCCGATTTCTATCGGGATGGATCAGGCTTTAAAGCATATGAGACATGCGGCGCGGTCCCATCCCGTGCCTCACGATTTCAGGATAGAGAAAAATGCCCCGTTCAACCACGTCAGGTCCATCCCAGCGCATGCTTCGCGTCGGCGAGCAGGTGCGTCATGCGCTGTCGGAAACCTTGCAACGCGGCGAGATCCTCGATCCATTGATCGAGAATTCGGTGGTTTCGGTCTCGGAGGTGCGCATGTCGCCCGATCTGAAGATCGCCACCGCCTTCGTCTCGCCGCTTGGCGCCAGTGATGCCGATGCGGTGGTCGAGGCGCTCAACAAGCATGCGAAATTCGTGCGCGGCCGCGTTTCCGGCGCGCTCCGGCAGATGAAGTACATGCCGGAATTCCGCTTCCGGCTCGACACCAGCTACGACAATTTCCAGAAGATCAACGAATTGTTGCACTCGCCCGAAGTGGCGCGCGATCTCGGCCCAGACGCCCAGATCGGCGACCAGAACAAAGACAACGACAAGGACGAAAAATAGTGGCGCGTCGCGGCAAGAAGAAGGGTCGGCCGATCTCCGGCTGGCTGGTGCTGGACAAACCCGTCGGCATGGGTTCGACCGACGCCGTCTCCAAGATCAAATGGCTGTTCCAGGCGGAAA
This sequence comes from Mesorhizobium sp. WSM4850, assembly GCF_055811735.1. Lineage (NCBI taxonomy): Bacteria > Pseudomonadati > Pseudomonadota > Alphaproteobacteria > Hyphomicrobiales > Phyllobacteriaceae > Mesorhizobium > Mesorhizobium sp. WSM4850. The sequence goes on from NZ_JBVVPV010000040.1 coordinate 35,633, forward strand.
AGGCCGGCCATGCCGGCACGCTCGACCCGCTCGCTTCCGGCATGCTGCCGATCGCGCTCGGCGAAGCGACCAAGACCGTCCCCTATGTCCAGGATGGCGCCAAGATCTACCGCTTCACGGTTGCCTGGGGTGAGGAGCGTTCGACCGATGACCTCGAAGGGCCGGTGACGAAAAGCTCCGAGCAGCGTCCGGCTGAAGCCGATGTGCTTTTGCTGATGCCGAAATACACCGGCGTCATCATGCAGACACCGCCGCAATTTTCGGCCATCAAGATCGCAGGCGAGCGCGCCTATGATCTTGCCCGCGACGGCGCGACGGTCGACATTCCGGCGCGGGAAGTCGAGATCGGCCGCCTCGACCTGATCGAGCACAGTGCTGAGAGCACCATTTTCGAGGTCGAATGCGGCAAGGGCACCTATGTCCGCTCGCTGGCCCGCGACATGGGCCGCGATCTCGGCTGTTTCGGTCACATCGCCGAACTGCGCCGGATCGAGGTCGAGCCGTTCACGCAGGAAGACTTCGTCACCATCGCCGAGCTGGAAGCCGCCCGCTTGGGCGAACAGCCCGATGAGGGTTCGAATTCAGCGGACACGGTGCCGGTCGACTTCGACGCCATCGACGCGTTTCTGGTCGACACGTCAGCCGCGCTCGACTGCCTGCCGCAGATCGCGATCAGCGACGACGCGGCAACAAAAATCCGCCTCGGCAACCCGGTCATCATCCGTGGCCGCGACGCGCCGGTGGAAGCCGAGGAAGCCTGCGCCACGGCGCGCGGCAAGCTGGTCGCCATCGGCGCCATCGAGCAAGGCATGTTCAAGCCGAAGCGGGTCTTTGCCGGCTGAGCCCCCTCGTCTAATCTCGATCAGAGGTACATTCGAGGGGCACATGGCAAAGGCCGAGACGATCAGGAAGCGGGCGCCGGTGACAGCACGGCGGCCACCGATCGGCGCATCACCAGGCACACTGATCGCCGACCCTGCGGCGCGGCGCAGCGAACTGCGACTGACACTGATGTCGCCCGACAAATTCGAGACAATCGAAGATGCCAGCATCAACGACCTGAATGCTCATTGCAACGCATGGCCGGTCATCTGGCTCGATTGCACCGGTCTCGCCAACATCCCGCTGATCGAGGAGATCGGCCGGATTTTCAGCCTGCATCCGCTGGCGCTGGAAGACGTCGTCAACACCGGCCAGCGGCCGAAGGTGGACTTCTTCGAGGACCATGCCTTCGTCGTCGTCAGGATGATCGACGACGTCACCGCGCATCGTTACGAGCAGATCGCGGTCTTCTTCGGCAGGAACTTCGTCGTCACCTTCCAGGAGCGCGAAGGCGATCCGTTCGATCCCGTGCGCAAGCGCATCGAAAGCTCGATGCCCAACCGGCTGCGCTCACGCGGCGCCGACTATCTCGCCTATGCGCTGATCGACGCCATCGTCGACAGTTATTTCCCGCCGATCGAGACCGCCGGCGACTTGGTCGACAGCATCGAGGACCAGATGCTGCGCGCGGCGGACAAGCACCAGATGCGGCGGCTTCACGAGTTGCGGCGCGACGCCAACGTGCTGAAGGGGGTGCTTTGGCCGATGCGCGACGCGCTGGCGACGCTGATCCGCAACGACGTGCCCTACGTCAAGCCAGAGACCAAGATCTTCCTGAACGACACGCTCGATCACTCGCTTCGGCTCATCGAACTGGTCGAAACCCAGCGCGACATGCTGACCGGTCTGATCGAGATGCATCTGTCGCTGAGTCAGGCACGCACCAGCGACGTCATCAGCTATCTGACGATCGTCTCGGTGATCTTCATCCCGCTCACCTTTCTCGCTGGCGTGTGGGGCATGAACTTCGACCCCGAAGCCTCGCCATGGAACATGCCGGAGCTGAAGGCCCAATACGGCTATCCGGCAGCGCTGGTGTTCATGGCCGTTGTCGCGCTCGTGCTTGTCGCCTTCTTCAGATGGAAGAAGTGGCTTTAGCCGAGGCGAAATCTTCGTTTGTGCAGCAAAAAGCCGGCTTGTGAATTGGGCTGGTGTTTTTGCCTGAATTGCCCTATATGCGCCGCAGCATCGTGCAATGCCACGTTGCTTGTACCGGCCCCTGCTGGACGACATCCCGGCCGAGGGCGTCCCGTTTCCTCAAACAGATAAGGAAAAACACGATGTCGATTACTGCCGAGCGCAAGAAGGAATTGATGGGTGAATTCGCAACCGCTAAGGGCGATACCGGGTCTCCGGAAGTCCAGGTGGCCATCCTTTCCGAGCGCATCAAGAACCTGACCGACCATTTCAAGGACCACAAGAAGGATAACCATTCCCGCCGTGGTCTGCTCGCTCTCGTCTCCCAGCGCCGCAGCCTGCTTGATTATCTCAAGCGCAAGGACGACGCGCGCTATCAGACGCTGATCGAGAAGCTCGGTCTGCGCCGTTGACGAATTGACCGGCGGGTTCTTTCGAGAGCCCGCCGGTCGCGCATTGGAGCAGTCCGTTGCTCCAATGAAGGAAGTAGAGCGCCGCGCTTCGATTTGGACGCGCACATGGGACGCTCTGAACTTTGAATTTGCGCAAGGCATTTCCGAGAGCCGCGGTTTTCGGGTCATGCGCAAGGCCAGTCGGATCGATTGGCCAGACCCGGTTTCGATATAGCACAGGGCCATTCGAAACCGCCCATGGACGGTCATGGGGCAGGATTGCAGGACGCTCGCGCGGCACCCGCGCCGGATTTACCCGAGCTTCCCGTTGTCTTGCCCGTGGCTGCCCGAGAAACGAAGCCAAGGGAAAGGGGCACTCGCGCACGGTGAAATGGCGCGGCCCTTTCCGCATATGAAGGACAAGACATGTTCAATCACCACAAAGTGGAAATCGAATGGGGCGGCCGTCCGCTCATCCTCGAAACCGGCAAGATTGCGCGCCAGGCTGACGGCGCGGTGCTCGCCACCTACGGCGAAACCAAGGTTCTCGCCACCGTCGTTTCGATGAAGGAACCAAAACCGGGCCTCGATTTCTTCCCGCTGACCGTCAACTACCAGGAAAAGACCTATGCCGCCGGCAAGATCCCGGGCGGCTATTTCAAGCGCGAAGGCCGTCCGAGCGAAAAGGAAACGCTGGTTTCCCGTCTCATCGACCGTCCGATCCGCCCACTCTTCGCTGACGGTTACAAGAACGACACGCAGATCGTTGTCACCGTCGTCCAGCATGATCTCGAAAACGACCCGGACATCCTGTCGATCGTCGCCACCTCGGCGGCTTTGACGCTGTCCGGCGTCCCTTTCATGGGTCCGATCGGCGGCGCCCGCGTCGGCTACATCAACGGCGAATATGTGCTCAATCCGCATGTCGACGAGATGCAGGAATCCAAGCTTGACCTGATCGTCGCCGGCACCTCCGACGCCGTGCTGATGGTCGAGTCCGAAGCCAAGGAACTCGGCGAGGATCTGATGCTCGGCGCCGTCATGTTCGGCCATCGCGGCTTCCAGCCGGTGATCGACGCCATCATCAAGCTGGCAGAAGTCGCCGCCAAGGATCCGCGTGACTTCACCGCGCCGGATTATTCGGCGCTTGAAGCCGAGATGCTGAAGATCGTCGAAGGCGAGCTTCGCGATGCCTACAAGATCACCGACAAGCAGAAGCGCTATGCCGCCGTCGACGCCGTCAAGGCGAAGGTCAAGGCTGCGTTCGCACCCGCCGAAGGCGAAGAAGCCAAGTATACGTCCGAGCAGATCGGCACCGTGTTCAAGGAGCTCCAGGCCAAGGTCGTGCGCTGGAACATCCTCGACACCGGTTCGCGCATCGACGGCCGCGATCTGAAGACGGTTCGCAAGATCGTCTCCGAAGTCGGCGTCCTGCCGCGCACCCACGGCTCGGCGCTGTTCACCCGCGGCGAGACCCAGGCGCTGGTCGTCGCCACGCTCGGCACCGGCGAGGACGAGCAGTATGTCGATTCGCTGACCGGCATGTACAAGGAGAAGTTCCTCCTTCACTACAACTTCCCTCCCTATTCGGTCGGTGAAACCGGTCGCATGGGTTCGCCCGGCCGCCGCGAAATCGGCCACGGCAAGCTCGCCTGGCGCGCGATCCGCCCGATGCTGCCGACATCGGACCAGTTCCCCTACACGCTGCGCGTCGTCTCGGAGATCACCGAGTCCAACGGCTCGTCGTCGATGGCTACCGTCTGCGGCACCTCGCTGGCGCTGATGGATGCCGGTGTGCCGCTGGCCAAGCCGGTCGCCGGCATCGCCATGGGTCTGATCAAGGAAGGCGAGCGCTTCGCGGTGCTCTCCGACATCCTCGGCGACGAGGACCATCTCGGCGACATGGACTTCAAGGTTGCCGGCACCGCCAACGGCATCACCTCGCTGCAGATGGACATCAAGATCGAGGGCATCACCGAGGAGATCATGAAGATCGCACTGGATCAGGCCAAGGACGGCCGCCAGCATATCCTCGGCGAAATGGGCCATGCGCTGTCCGGCGCGCGCTCCGAACTCGGCGAATTCGCGCCGCGCATCGAGGTCATGCACATCCCGACCGACAAGATCCGCGACGTGATCGGCTCGGGCGGCAAGGTCATCCGCGAGATCGTCGAAAAGACCGGCGCCAAGATCAACATCGAGGACGACGGCACGGTCAAGATCGCTTCGTCCAACGCCAAGGAGATCGAGGCGGCGAAGAAGTGGATCCACACCATCGTCGCCGAGCCGGAAGTCGGCGAAATCTACGAGGGCACGGTCGTCAAGACGGCCGACTTCGGCGCTTTCGTCAACTTCTTCGGTCCGCGTGACGGCCTCGTCCACATCTCGCAGCTCGCCAATGATCGCGTTGCCAAGACTTCGGACGTCGTCAAGGAAGGCGACAAGGTCTGGGTCAAGCTGATGGGCTTCGACGAACGCGGCAAGGTACGCCTGTCGATGAAGGTCGTCGACCAGGCCACCGGCAAGGAAATCGCCCGCGACAAGAAGGCCGACGGCGAAGAAGACGCCGCCTGAGCGATCTGACCGAACAATCGAAACGGGCGCGCCGACAGGTCGCGCCCGCTTTCATTTTCTGGTCAAGCCAGCTGCACTTCGAGATCGAAAAATGTCCGCTGAGCCGCTGAAGACACTGTTCCATCCGTTCGAGGCGGAGGCTGTTTCCTTGCCGCGTAAGGGCGAGCGTGTCCTCTTTCTGGGCGCTGAGCCGGGCTTCCGCCTGCCCGAAGGTTTTGATGCAGCACTGCATCTGGTGCAAGGCTTCCGGCCGCACTATCGCGCGCTGCAGGCGGCCGGTTCCTCCGTCACGCCGCGCCTGGAGGGCGAAGGCTTCGATGCGGCATTGGTGCTTGCCGGCCGCCATCGCGGGCAGAACGAATTGCGCATCGCCGAGGCTATCGAGTGTGTGAGGCCGGGCGGATCGATTGTCGTTGCCGGCGCCAAGGACGATGGCATTGCCAGCCTGCGCAAGCGCATCGACGAGCTTGTGCCGCTCGACGGCCATTTGCCGAAACATCACGGCATCGCCTTCTGGTTTCATCAACCTGCCGATGCTGCGCTCGCAACGGCACTTCGCGCCGCCAATCCAGCCCTTCTGGTCGAGGATCGGTTCCGCACCGCGCCAGGCATGTTCTCTTTCGACAAGATCGATGCAGGTTCGAGATTGCTGGTCGACAATCTGCCCGGCGATCTGCGTGGCAGCGTTGCCGATTTCTGCGCCGGCTGGGGCTATGTGGCGGCCGAAATCGCCGCCCGCTCACCTGGCATATCGGCGCTCGATCTCTACGAGGCCGAGTTCGATGCGCTGGAGGCGGCGAAAGGCAATATCGGCAACACAGCGACGGAACCCAATTTCTTCTGGATCGATCTTTTGAGCGAGCCGGTCGAGCGGCGCTATGACGCCATCGCCATGAACCCGCCCTTCCATCGCAGCCGGGCGGCCGAGCCCGAGATCGGCACCGGCATGATCCGCGCCGCGGCAAAGGCGCTGAAGCCGGGCGGGCGGCTGTTCATGGTGGCGAACCGCCAGCTTCCCTACGAGCCGGTGCTGGCGGCCGCCTTCTCCAGCCATGCCGAGATCGCCCGCGACGGCATGTTCAAGGTTTTCGCGGCGCGCCGCTGAAGGCTGGTTCACGGGACCAATGCATGTCGCGCAAAAGTGCGCAGCGGTTTTGCGATAACGACATGCATAAACAAGAACTTAAAGCGCGTCGCATGAATCCATTCAAACGCGACGCGCTTCAAGGCATCTTCTGCGGCCGAAATTACTCTCGTCCGCTGTCGGTCCGCTTCAGCTCGTCGAGCGCCGGCATCGACACGATGTGGTAGCCGGAATCGACATAGTGGATTTCGCCGGTGACGCCCGACGACAGGTCGGACAGCAGATAGAGCGCGGAACCACCGACTTCGTCGATGGTCACTGTGCGGCGCAGCGGCGAATTGCGCTGCTGGTAGGAAAACATGTGGCGTGCGTCGGAAATCCCGGCGCCGGCCAGTGTCCGCACCGGTCCGGCGGATATGCCGTTCACCCTGATGCCGCGCGGGCCGTAGTCGTTGGCGAGATAGCGGACGCTGGCTTCAAGCCCGGCCTTGGCGACGCCCATGACGTTGTAGTTCGGCATGACGCGGACCGAACCGGCATAGGTCAGTGTGATCATCGAGCCGCCGTCCTTCATCAGCGCGGCCGCATGACGGGCGACCTCGGTGAAGGAATAGCAGGAGATGACCATGGTGCGGACGAAATTGTCGCGGCTGGTGTCGGCGTAAAGGCCTTTCAGCTCGTTCTTGTCGGAAAAGCCGATGGCGTGGACGACGAAGTCCAGGCCGCCCCAGGCCTCGCCCAAGGTCTCGAAGGTAGCGGCAACCGATGCGCTGTCCTCGACGTCGCAAGGCACGACCAGCGAGGAGCCGAGCTTGTCGGCGAGCGGCTTGACCCGGCGCCCGAAGGCTTCGCCCTGATAGGTGAAGGCGAGTTCCGCCCCATGTTCGGACAGTTTCCGGGCGATGCCCCAGGCGATCGAATGGTCGTTGGCGACACCCATGACAAGCCCGCGCTTGCCCTTCATCAATCCGTCCATGGCGGCAGTCCTTATGCGGAATAGCGCTGGAAAATCAGCGTTGCGTTGGTGCCGCCGAAACCGAACGAGTTGGACAAGACGGTGTCGATCCTGGCATCGTCGATGCGCTCTCGCACGATCGGCATACCCTCGAATTCCGGATCGAGCTGCTCGATATGGGCGCTCTCGCCGATGAAGCCGCCTTGCATCATCAGGATCGAGTAGATCGATTCCTGCACGCCGGCCGCACCCAGCGAGTGGCCGGTCAGTGATTTCGTCGAGGTGATGAACGGCATGTTTTCGCCGAACACCTCGCGGATCGCGCCCATTTCCCTGGAATCGCCGACCGGCGTCGAGGTGCCGTGCGTGTTGATGTAGTCGACCGGCGAAGAGACGGTCGCCAGCGCCTGCCGCATGCAGCGCACCGCGCCTTCGCCCGAGGGCGCCACCATGTCGAAGCCGTCGGAGGTCGCGCCATAGCCGACGACCTCGGCGTAGATCTTGGCGCCGCGCGCCTTGGCGTGCTCGAGTTCTTCCAGCACCAGCACGCCGGCGCCGCCGGCAATGACGAAGCCGTCGCGATCGACGTCATAGGCGCGCGAGGCAGCCGATGCCCGGTCGTTGAACTTGGAGGACATGGCGCCCATCGCGTCGAACAGGTCCGACATCGTCCAGTCGAGATCCTCATGGCCGCCGGCGAAGACCATGTCCTGCTTGCCCCACTGGATCAGTTCGTAGCCATTGCCGATGCAATGCGCCGAGGTCGAGCAGGCCGAAGAGATCGAATAATTGACGCCGTGGATCTTGAACCAGGTGGCGAGCGTCGCCGAAGCGGTCGACGACATCGCCTTCGGCACCGCGAACGGGCCGATGCGCTTGGGGCTGCCGTTCTTGAGCGTGGTTTCAGCGGCCTCGACGATGGTTCTGGTCGATGGTCCGCCCGATCCCATGACGATGCCGGTGCGCTCATTGGTGATGTCGTTCTCGCCAAGTCCAGCGTCCACGATCGCCTGGTCCATGGCGACATGGTTCCAGGCCGCACCTTGCGACAGGAAGCGCATGGCGCGGCGATCGATCAGCGCGGCTGGGTCGAGCGTCGGCGCTCCCCAGACCTGGCAGCGGAAGCCGTGTTCGGCGAAGGAATCGGAGAAGCTGATGCCGGATCTGGCATCATGCAGCGAGGCCTGCACCTCGTTGGCATTGTTGCCGATCGACGACACGATGCCGAGGCCTGTCACTACGACCCGTCTCATTCGCAACTCCTTCCAGCGCATGAACCCGAAACCTGCCGGACCGAAACCTGCCGGACAAGGGTGCGCAAATTAAGTTCTACAGCTTCCCTTGCGCCTCCCGCGGACTCGCCGCGCTGCGCAGGCGCCGGTCAGGCGGCGGCCGATTGCTTGGACAGACCCACCTTGAGATCCGTTGCTGCGTATATGGGTTCGCCATCCGCCTTCAGCCAGCCATCGGCGATACCCAGCACCAGCCGGCCGCGCATCACGCGCTTGAAATCCACGCCATATTCTACCTTCTTGACCGACGGCGTCACCATGCCTTTGAATTTCACTTCGCCGGTCGACAGCGCCATGCCCTTGCCCGGCTCGCCGAGCCAGCCGAGGTAGAATCCCGTCAATTGCCACATGGCGTCGAGGCCCAGGCACCCCGGCATGATCGGGTTGCCGATGAAGTGGCAGGCGAAAAACCACAGGTCCGGCTTGATGTCGAATTCGGCGCGGATGAAGCCCTTGTCGAAGGCGCCGCCGGTCTCGCTGATTTCGGTGATGCGGTCGAACATCAGCATCGGCGGATAGGGGAGCTGGGCGTTTCCAGGTCCGAACAGCTCGCCGCGGGCGCAGGCAAGCAGTTCCTCGTAATCGTAGCTGGATTTCGAAACCGCCATCAGTCTCCGTCCCCAATAATCGTCCGGGCGGTAGCGCGCCCTTGTCGTTGGTTTCCTAACACAATCTATTTCAGGCCGGAAACCGGCGTTTGCGCTTAACCCGCCCGCCTGCCGGGGTCAATGCGCGCTATTGATCGTATTCGGCCGACAGAATATATGTCGGGGGATGTCCAGGTTCGGTCAATGTTGGTTTTTTGCCGTTCTGGACAGGTTTTGAGGCGAAACTTGAGCTTGGATGGATAGATGGATCTGGGCTGCCGGAAGGAAAATGTCGCTGTGGACAAGCGGGTTCGCGAAGCTGGCCTGAGGCCGACGCGTCAGCGCATTGCGCTGGCCGATCTGCTTTTTGCCAAAGGCGACCGCCATCTGTCGGCCGAGGAACTGCACGAGGAGGCAATCGCCGCCGGCGTGCCGGTATCGCTCGCCACCGTCTACAACGCCCTTCATCAATTCACCCAGGCGGGCCTTCTGCGCATCCTGGCCGTCGAGGGGTCGAAGACCTACTTCGACACCAACACCTCCGATCACCATCATTTCTACATTGAGGGCGAAAACAGGATTTTTGACATCGCCAGCGGTCCTGTCACGGTTTCCAACCTGCCGGAGCCGCCGGAGGGCATGGAGATCGCCAATGTCGATATTGTGGTGAGGCTGCGCCCGAAACGCTGCGAGTGATCGGCGCTGATGAGGCCGCGAGATACCGTCTCGCCTGATCGGCCTCTAAAGCGCGTCGCGTTTGGCCGGCCTCATGCGACGCGCTTCAGGTTGTTGTTTTTACGCATGTCGTTATCGCAAAACCGCTGCGCACTTTTGCGCGACATGCGTTGGACCATCATCCCGAACCGGCAAGAAGAGGTCAGTCCTTGACCCGTTCGCCCGGATAGGCGCCCCAGACCAGCGACTGGGCGAGCCAGCCGGTGTGGCCACTGAAGGTCATTTCGCACCACTGGCCGTCACAGGACTTGATCGTGCCCATGGCGCCAGGCTCGACGATTGCGACGATGCCGGCATCCTTTTGCGGGTCGTCGAGCAGGTTGATTCGGGCATCTTTGCCGCGCTGCCAGGGTGCTACGATCGCCGTGCGGCGACCTGAAAGCAGCGACTGGTTGATCCAGCCTTCCGAGCCGTCGGCATCGCGCACCCGACGCCAGGTGTCGAATTCCTGGATGATCTCCATCGGCAGGCCGGGCTTCATATACATCCAGTCGACGGAATAGTTGACGCCTGGTCCGACGCGGGAGTTGACGCGGCCGGCCTTCAGGCTGACGAAGCGCGGCAGCGGCAGGCCGCTCGGCCCGAGCGTGACGCTCTGGGTCGGTGCTGCCGCATTCTGTGCCGCCACATCCGGGGAATAAAGCAGAGCGCCGAGAAATGCTGCGCTGAGGGCCAGGCGGAGCGACGCGAAACCAGACACTTTCGTTCCCTTTCGGCGCCGGCTCATCGCCCTGGCGCCCCTTTTTCTTTGTCTTCGGCGGAACCTCTTGTTACATGGAGAACTGGCACCGCGACCGGCCTGCAGTTTCGCCTGTCTTGGTTAAAGAGGTCTCAACGAGGTCGGGTTCGAGGAAACAATGGTAGGCAGAAAAAGGCCCCTCGTCGTCATCACGCGGAAGCTGCCCGACCCGGTCGAGACCCGCATGCGTGAGCTTTTCGACGCCCGGCTGAATGTCGAAGACCGGCCGATGACGCAGCCGGAATTGGTCGCGGCGGTCAAGGAAGCCGACGTGCTGGTGCCGACCATAACCGATCAAATCGACGCGGCGCTGATCGCTCAGGCCGGCGACAACCTCAAGCTGATCGCCAATTTCGGCAACGGCGTCGACAAGATCGACGTGTCAGCAGCAGCGAAGAAGGGCATTACCGTCACCAACACGCCGAACGTGCTGACCGAAGATACCGCCGACATGACCATGGCGCTGATGCTGGCGGTGCCGCGGCGGCTGGCGGAAGGCGCCAATGTGCTGACCGGCGACAAGAAATGGGCCGGCTGGTCGCCGACCTGGATGCTCGGCCGGCGTATCTGGGGCAAACGCCTCGGCATTGTCGGCATGGGCCGCATCGGCACCGCCGTCGCCCGGCGGGCCAAGGCCTTTGGCCTGTCGATCCACTATCACAACCGCCATCGCGTCCTTGCTGCGGTCGAGGATGAGCTGGAGGCGACCTATTGGGAAAGCCTCGACCAGATGCTTGCCCGCATGGACATCATTTCGGTCAATTGTCCGTCGACGCCGGCGACCTTCCATCTGCTTTCGGCGCGGCGGCTGGCGCTTCTGCAACCGTCCGCTTACATCGTCAACACGGCGCGCGGCGACATCATCGACGAGGACTCTCTGGTCAAGCTGATCCAGGACGGCAAGATCGCCGGCGCCGGGCTCGACGTCTACGAGCATGAGCCGGCGCTGAACAGCAAATTGCTGAAGCTCGCCGCCAAGGGCAAGGTCGTGCTGTTGCCGCATATGGGGTCGGCGACGCTCGAAGGCCGGATCGACATGGGCGAGAAGGTGATCATCAACATCCGCGCCTTCTTCGATGGCCATCGGCCGCCGGATCGCGTACTGCCGCTGCGGACGTGACCGGCTGCCATCTTAAGTTAGCGTATACTTACGAAAGCACCTTGCGCATGGTGATCGAGGTCGGTCGGTCATAGCCAGTGTGCGCCGTCCGTTCCGTTTCGCGAAAGCCAAGGCGGGCAAAGGCCGCGTGATTCCCGGTCAATTCGATCCGCGTCTGAAGCTCGATCGCAGGCTTGCCGCGGTCGCAGGCAAGGTCCTCGACAGCTTGCATCAGCCGCCTGGCAATGCCTTGTCCCCGAAAATCCGGTTCGACCGCGAGCTTTCCGACATAGAAATCTCTGGCCCGCTCGAGGACAAAAACGCAGCCGACAATCCTGCCGTCGTTCAGCGCCGCAAAGCCCGTCTCCTGCCGGGCCTTGTCGCGGAGATTCTCGACCGTGAGCCGATGCGCCGACGATGGCGGATCGATGACGCCGTCCATGGCAGCGAAGGCGCGCATGATCAGCGCCAGCACCTCGTCCCAACGCTCGAAATCGGCCGGAAGCTGCGCGACGGAAACCAGGCTGCCCAAAATCTAGCTGCTCTTGTAGCGGATCGTGTCGAAGCGCGCGGCCAACGCATCGTAAAGCAGCAGCCGGCCGACCAGCGGCTCGCCGATGCCGGCGATCAGCTTGATCGCCTCCATGGCCTGCAGCGTGCCGACGACGCCGGTCAGCACGCCGAGCACGCCGGCCACGGCGCAGGATGGCACCAGGCCGGCCGGCGGTGGTTCCGGGAAAAGATCGCGATAACTCGGATTCGGCCTGCCGTCGGTGCCGGTCTCGAACGGTTTCAGCACGGTCACCGAGCCGTCGAAGCGGCCGACGGCGGCATGGACCAGCGGCCGCTTTTCCGCGGCGCAGGCGTCGGCCACCGCATAACGGGTTTCGAAATTGTCGGAGCCGTCGACGACGATGTCATATCGGGCGACTAGGGCAGGGGCGTTGTCCGCCGTCAGCCTGAGATTGTGTAGTTCCACGGCGACGTTGGGGTTGATGCGGGCGATCGCCGCCTTGGCACTGTCGGTCTTCGCCATGCCGACAGCGCCGGTGCCGTGGATCACCTGCCTTTGCAGGTTCGACAGCGAGACGCTGTCGTCGTCGACGATGCCGAGCGTGCCGATGCCGGCTGCGGCAAGATATTCAAGCACCGGCGCTCCCAGCCCGCCGGCGCCGACGACCAGGACCCGAGCCCGCTTCAGTCGCTGCTGGCCGGCGCCACCGATCTCGGGCAGCACGATGTGGCGGGCGTAGCGTTCGAGTTCTTCGTCGGTGAGCGCGGTGGTGATCATCGCCGGACCATATAGCGGGAGAAAAACCTTGTCAGGCGGTAATGCACGTTGCCAAAGCCTGCCACCGGCCTGCCCATCGGGGTGCGCAGCGGTTGAATGGTGAATAGTGAATAGTGAATAGTGAATAGTGAATAGTGAATAGTGAATAGTGAATAGGTGAATAGTGAATAGTGAATAGTGAATAGTGAATAGCGACCACTCAGTAGTGATTAGTGATTAGTGATTAGTGAAATAATGGCGCTCTCACCACCATTCACCATTCACCATTCACCATTCACCGAACCGTGCCATGATCGACGGTCAAAAACTGCGCGCGTCCGTCGAGACTGGAAAACAGCGCCGCATCGGTCCCGGTCATGAAAGCCTGGCAATTCAGCTCTTCGAGGATCGAGAACAGCGCGGCGCGTCGGCCCGCGTCGAGATGGGCGGCGATTTCGTCGAGCAGCAGGATCGGCGTCATGCCAGACATCTCGCCGGTCAGCCGGGCGTGCGACAGGACCATGCCGACCAGCAGCGCCTTCTGCTCGCCCGTCGAACAGAGTTCGGCCGGCATCGCCTTGGGCCGGTGCCGCACCACGAGGTCCGACCGGTGCGGGCCGTCGAGCGTGCGCCCGGCGGCGCGGTCGCGATCGCGAGCTTCGGCAAGCGCGCGGCGGAACCGCTCCTCGACATCGACAGCCGCGCTGGTTGTGACCTCGCTTTCCAGCGCGCCGGACAGGCCGATGTCGACTTGCGGAAATGGACCGGAGCTTGGCAGCCTGTCGATCATGGCGGTGAGCAGGCGCACCAGTTCGGCACGCGCCGCGGCAATCGCCACACCGGTTTCGGCCATTTGCGTCTCGATCGCATCGAACCAGGCGCCATCGCGCGAGCCTTCGGCGAGCAGTCGATTGCGGCCGCGCATCGCTTTTTCGTAGTCGAGCGCGCGCTGGCCGTGGCCCGGATCGATCGCCAGCACCTGCCGGTCGAGAAAGCGCCGCCGATCTGCGGCCGGCCCGGTGAACAATGCATCCATCGCCGGTGTCAGCCAGACGACGCGCAACCATTCCAGCATGTCCTCCGCCGAGCGCGCCGCCGCGCCGTTGATCCGCACCCGCCGGCCGCCTTCGGCGGCGTCGCCGCCCGCGATGCCGGTGCCGATCTCGACCGGGCCGACCGGCCCATCGAGCCGGGCATGAATGGCAAAGCCGCCGTCGCCGCCTTCGCGCGCCACGTCGGCATAAGGCGCACGGCGCAGGCCGCGCCCCGGCGTCAACAGGGAAATCGCCTCCAGCAGATTGGTTTTGCCGGCACCATTGTCACCGGAAAAAACCACCGGGCCGGGATCGAGATCGATCGAAAGTGTTGTGTAATTGCGGAAATTGGTAAGCGAAAGCTTACTTATATGAGTCTGCTGATCGCGCTCAGGCTGCTTCGCAACTCCGGTCATGACAGCAAGATGGCCTCGTTCGGGCCTAAAGCGCGCCGCGTTTGACCGGCCTCATGCGACGCGCTTTAGGTTTGTTGTTTTTATCCATGTCGTTATCGCAAAACCGCGGCACACTTTTGCGCGACATGCATCAGACCCGCATCGGCATCAGCACGTAGAGGGTGGTTTCGTCGGCCATGTCGTGGATCAGCGTTGGCGAGCCGGCATCCGCCAGCATGAATTTTGCCTCGGTGCCGGTCAACTGGGCGGCGACGTCGAGCAGATATTTGGCGTTGAAGCCGATTTCGATCGCGTCGGACGAATAATCCGCGGCCAGTTCTTCGGTGGCGCTGCCCGAATCCGGATTGTTGACTGCAAGCGTGACCTGGCCTTCTCCAATCGAAAGCTTCACCGCCCGGCCGCGTTCGGACGAAATGGTCGATACGCGGTCGACGGCGGCGGCGAAACTCTGGCGGTCGATGATCAGCTTCTTGTCGTTGCCGGTCGGGATCACCCGCTGATAGTCCGGGAAGGTGCCGTCGATCAGCTTCGAGGTCAAAACGACGCTGCCGATGGTGAAACGGATCTTGGTGTCGGACAATTCGGTGGTCACCGCGATATCAGGGTCGTCGACGAGCTTTTGCAATTCGCTCACCGTCTTACGCGGAATGATGATGCCCGGCATGCCTTCCGATCCTGCCGGCGCGTCGATCTCGGCGCGCGCCAGCCGATGGCCGTCGGTCGCTACCGAGCGCAGCTTCAGCTTGCCGTCGGCGTCATGCGTGTGCAGGTAGATGCCGTTCAGGTAGTAGCGCGTCTCTTCGGTGGAGATGGCGAATTGGGTCTTCTCGATCAGGCCCTTGAGCGCGACCGAATCAAGCCGGAAGATATGCGAGAACGATCCGGCCGAAAGCTCCGGGAAATCGGATTGCGGCAGGCACTGCAGGCGGAAGCTCGAGCGGCCCGAGGTCACCGTCATGGCGTTGCCGTCCTCGTCGGTCTTCAGCATGACCTCCGCGCCGTCGGCGAGCTTGCGCACGATGTCGTAGAGCAGGTGCGCCGGGACCGTCGTCGCGCCGCCGCGCTCGACCTTGGCGGGCGTGGCTTCGGTCACCTCCAGGTCGAGGTCGGTCGCCTTCATTTCAAGGGTGGCGCCTTCGGCGCTCAGCAGCACGTTCGACAGGATCGGTATAGTGTTGCGCCGTTCGACCACGCGATGAACGTGGTTGAGCGACTTCAGGAGATTTGACCGTTCCAGGATAACACGCATGACGAAACAGGCTCGCTTGAATGAATGAGCGGGTCTCCGGCAAGCGGCAACCCGCGAAAGGTCTGAACAGGCTCAGAATCTGCACAAACTGACAGGAAAAAACCCGTGAACGCAAGCCCGTGCTGACGGTTCGGGCCGGTTACGCGGGCTTTCTTGGGATAAAACCGGCGAAGCCCGCAAGCCATGCCTGTCGCCCAAAAGCATGCCCTCGGGTCAGGCCCGAGAGTGTGCATGGGCTTTGCGGCAACGACGTGCATAAAGACAGAGATTTCAAGCGCGTTGCAGCCATCCAGACGCGACACGCTTCTGTTTTTTCGGGCCGGTCAGGCCTGGTCGTTGATCAGTCTTCTCAGCAATTCGAGCTCCTGCGCCAGCGTGTTGTCGACGCCTGAAAGATCCTCGATCTTGCGCACGGCGTGCAGCACCGTCGTATGGTCGCGGCCACCGAAACGCCGCCCGATCTCCGGCAAGGAGCGCGGTGTCATCACCTTCGACAGGTACATCGCGACTTGCCGCGGCTTGACGATGGTGCGGGTGCGCCGGTTGGACAGAAGTTCCGTCTTCGACACATTGTAGTGGCGCGCGACGATGCGCTGGATGTCCTCGATGCGCACCCGCTTCGGCTCGCCCGAACGATAGATGTGGCCGAGGATCTCATCGATGCGGTCGATGGTGATCTGCGGTTCGAACGACTGGCGGAACAGAAGCTGGTTGAACGCACCTTCGAGTTCACGCCCGCTGCCGGTCACCGTGCGGGCGACATGGTTGAGGATCTCCTCCGAGATGTCGAGCGATTGATCGTCGGCCTTGGCGGTGGCAAGGCGCAGCTTGAGCATGCCGATCCGCATGGCGAAATCCGGCGCCGACATTTCGAGCGCGACGCCGCCGTTGAGGCGCGAGCGGACGCGGGGCTCCAGTGATTCCAGTTCCGACGGCGGCCGGTCGGCGGCGACCACCACCTGCTTGGCGCTGTCGAGCAGCATGTTGATCAGATGGCAGAATTCATGCTGGATCGACTTGCCCTGCAGGAACTGCATGTCGTCGATGATGAGGAGGTCGATGTCGCGCAACTGTTCCTTCAGCGTCAGCGCGTTGTTGTCGCGGATCGCGGTGGCAAACCGCCACATGAAATATTCGGCCGTGAGATAGACGACGCGCGACTTCGGATTCTGCTTCAGCGATTCCGCCGCGATCGCCTGCAGCAGGTGCGTCTTGCCCAGCCCCACCGTCGCGTGCAGAAACAGCGGATTGAAGCGCACCGCGCTCGACTGCGATTCCGCCACCGCCTTGGCGGCGGCGAAGGCCACCCGGTTCGACGGTCCTTCGATGAAGGAGCCGAACGTGTAGCGCGGGTCAAGTGGCGAACCGAGCACATTGTGCCGGAACTCGGTCTCGGCAGGCATTCCCGGGCGAGGTGCCGGTACCCGCTCCACCCTGCCGGGGGCCGCTGTTCCCGCGGCCAGCGCCGTTTGCGCTTGCCTGGTCATCTTGCGCGCCGGGGCCACTTCGGGCTCGACGCCGTTGCGCCCCGGGCGGGTAGCGGTGCGCACGACGATCTCGATCTTGAGGATTTCAGGATCCTCGTGTTTCCACAGCTCGGCGATGAGGTCGAGGTAGTGGCCGTTGATCCACGAGCGCAGGAAGGCGGTGGGCACCGAGATGCGGACAATGCCCCGGGACGCCTCGGCGACCTTCATGCGCCCGAACCAGCTCGAATAGACTTCGGTTCCCAGACGCGCCTTCAACTGGGCCTTGACCCGGTCGAACTTTTGTTCCGCGTCGATGGAAGCCGACATAGCGTCCCCTTCGGTTAAGGTCCCAGGGAATGGGAGGTCGCCCGTAAGCTCCCTTTCGATGCCGCTCTGCATGATCGAGTTCCTTGTCCTTTTGTACCTTTTTCCGCCGGGAATGCGCCTCCTGCATCCATGTTTCCGGCGACCGTGTCCTCACAGCGACACCATCGCCGCCGCCGGCAGCTGATGTCGCCTCATTGTCGGGGAACCGGCGCCGGCTCCTCGGAGCCAGCCCGCTTTGGTCATGTCAGGGCAATGCAATTCCGCCCGGCGAAACGCCGGCGCGTCATTGATCTGCCATGTACAATTACGCCATTCCCCTACCGTATCGAAAAGGCAAACCAAACCCGTACGCGGAGATGATCCGCGTCATGAATTCTGCCACTTTTTTGCTGGCCGATTCAGGCTGGGTTAAGGGCCAACGGCCCGTCCCTCTCGATAGACAGACCTTAGCGAAATCGCTGTGGATAGGGCAAGGCCACGACTAACGGATTTTTAAGGAATGTGGTTAGCGCAAACGGGTTCGGAGCCTGCGTTGCACTGGCTTGTTTTGACAAACCCATTGTGATTCAAACCCTTTTCCGGCGAATGTGAAAAAGGCCGCGTCGCGCGAAATTTTATCAAATAATTTTCTTGACAGGCAATTGTCCCCCATCCCTCGCACCCGATGTGAACAAGCTGTGGATGACCGTCCGCAACCGTTTGAAAAATAAAGGTCATTTTCGACAGTTGATATTTTCGCCGTGAACGCTTTCAGCGGCTGCGCCTGTCAGCCGGCATGTATATGCCGGCAAAGCAATTCGAACTTCGAAATCGTGCGGGGTGTTGCTTGCGGGCTTTCTTTTTAAGTACTTGCCGGCAAACGAAAAAACCCGGCACGAGCGGCCGGGTCTGAAAAGGACAAGTTTAGTAAAGGTATATCAGCCCGGATATCCGGGTTAGGCCGACAACACCTTGAGGCGCTGGGCCAGGCGCGACACCTTGCGGGATGCCGTATTCTTGTGCACCACGCCCTTGCTCGCGGCGCGCATCAATTCCGGCTCAGCCACCTTGAAAGCAGCCTGGGCGGCCGCCTTGTCGCCCGAGGCGAGCGCCTCTTCGACCTGGCGGATGTAGGTCCGCACGCGCGAGCGGCGGTTCTTGTTGATCGCCGTGCGGCGGGCGATCTTGCGCGTTGCCTTTTTGGCCGAGGAGGTATTGGCCATGATGCCTCTCTTCTGATCTGGTGGGCGCATGCGGGATGCCGCAAGGCGCAAAAAACAAACGGGCAGCCACAGGGCCGCCTCGGTTGGTGCGGCTTATAGTTCAGCTTTTCCGGCGCGTCAACGCTGCTTCGCCTTCTTTTTGGGCCGCTGCTGTCGCTCGCTCCCGGCTGATGTCGTCCCCATCTACCAGTTCGATAAATTTGGCTACCGGTTCGAGAAATTTGGCTTCCGCTTCTCGACAAAGGCCGCCATGCCTTCCTTCTGGTCATCGAGCGCAAACAGTGAGTGAAACAGCCGGCGCTCGAACCGCAGCCCCTCGGCCAGCGTCGTTTCATAGGCGCGGTTGACGGCCTCTTTCGCCATCATCACCGACGGCAGCGAAAAATCGGCTATCTTGCCCGCCGCCTTCAACGCCTCCTCGAGCAATTCGCCGGCGGGCACGACACGCGACACCAGGCCGCAACGCTCGGCTTCCGCCGCATCCATCATCCGTCCGGTCAGGCACATGTCCATCGCCTTCGACTTGCCGACGAAACGGGTCAGGCGCTGCGATCCGCCCATGCCCGGCATGACGCCGAGCGTGATCTCGGGCTGGCCGAACCTGGCGTTGTCGGCGGCGATGATGAAATCGCACATCATCGCCAGTTCGCAGCCGCCGCCGAGCGCATAGCCGGCCACCGCCGCGATGACAGGCTTGCGCGCCCGGGTGAGCTCTTCCCAGCCGATAAAGAAATCCTGCACATAGGCGTCGACAAAAGAGATCGCCTGCATTTCCTTGATGTCGGCACCTGCCGCGAAGGCTTTTTCGGAGCCGGTGATAACCATCGCGCCGATGTCGGCATTCGCGCAAAAGCCGTTCACGGCCGCGACCACGTCTGCCAGGACCTGCGAGTTCAGCGCATTGAGCGCCTTCGGCCGGTTCAGCGTGATCAGCCCGACCTTGCCGCGGGTTTCGACGATAATCGTTTCATAGGCCATGACTGTATCTCCTCACTCGGTCATCTCCTTGCATCAGGCGTCCAACTCACACCCCGGCACCTGGCTTACACCCCCACCTAAGTCACAACTGACAGGTCCGGCAATAGAAGGTGGAACGCCCGCTTTGCACGATGCGTTCTACATGGCCGCTGCAGCCGTGCTTGGAGCAGGGCTCGCCCTCGCGATCATAGACCGCGAACGAATGCTGGAAATAGCCCAGGGACCCGTCGGTCTGCACGTAGTCGCGCAGCGACGATCCACCGGCGGCGATCGCATCGGCGATCACTTCGCGGATTGCTTCGGCCAGGGCGTCGCGCTGCTGTTTGGCCTTCTTTCCAGGCTTTGCGATGGTGCCCGCCTCGCGCAACGGCGACAGGCCGGCGCGCCACAGCGCCTCCGACACGTAGATATTGCCGAGCCCGGCGATCAGCCGCTGATCGAGAAGTGCTGCCTTTAGCGGCGACTTCCGGCCTTTCAGCAGCGAGGCGAGCAGTTCGCCGTCCAACGCATTGCCTGTCGGCTCGACGCCAAGTCCCGCCAGCATCGGATGCGTGTCAGGCGTCCCTTCCGAAAACAGCATGAAGCCGAAACGGCGCGGATCGTTGAAGGTCAGCAGGGACCGGGCGCCTTGGGGAGAGACGATATGGAAGACGACATGGTCGTGCACCGCGGCCTTCGGGCGCTCATGATAAAACGCGCCCAGCATTTCGCTGCTTTCGGGCGTGTCATCAGACGTTTCGATGCGGAACGAGCCCGACATGCCGAGATGGCAGATCAGCACCGGACCGCCTTCCAGGTGCATCGTCAGGTATTTGGCCCGGCGGCCGAGCGCCGTAATCGTCTTGCCGGTCAGCCTCTCCAGGAATTTTTCGGGAAACGGAAAGCGCAGGTCGGGCCGGCGCGCCTCGACGCGGGCGATGCGGGCGCCTTCCAGAACCGGCTGCAGGCCCCGCCGCACCGTTTCGACCTCAGGCAACTCAGGCATGGCCGCCTATCGCTGTGTAGAAGGAGGTGCCGTGACGGCCGCGTGCCAACCCAAGATGCTCGGCGACGGTTTCACCGATGTCGGCGAACGTCGCTCTCAACCCGATGTCGCCGCCAAAGCCTGGTCCGGTTCCGATCACCGGAATGCGTTCGCGCGTATGATCGGTGCCGTGCCAGGTCGGATCGTTGCCATGGTCGGCCGTGAGGATGAGAAGGTCGCCTTCCCTCAGCCGTGCAAGCGCCTCCGGCAGCCGCCGGTCGAAGGCCTCGAGCGCGGCGGCATAGCCGGCAACGTCGCGCCGATGGCCGAACTCGGTGTCGAAATCGACGAAATTGGCGAAGACGAGGTCGCGGTCGCCGGCGTCGTCCATCGCGCCGAGCGCCTTGTCGAACATCGCCATGTTGCCGGCGGCCTTGCGCACTTCCGAAATGCCGCGATGGGCGAAGATGTCGCCGATCTTGCCGACCGCGATGACCCGGCTGCCGCGCGCCGTCAGCCGGTCGAGCAGGGTCGGTTCGGGCGGCGGCACCGAATAGTCCCGGCGGTTGTGCGTCCGTTCGAAGCTGGCGGCGGTTTCGCCAATGAAAGGCCGCGCGATCACCCGTCCGATGTTCAGGGGATCGACCAGCCTGCGCACCACCTTGCAGAATTCGTAGAGCCGCTCCAGGCCGAAGTGAACTTCATGCGCGGCGATCTGCAGGACGGAGTCGACCGAAGTGTAGCAGATCGGCTTGCCGGTGCGGACATGTTCCTCGCCGTACCACTCGATGATCTCGGTGCCCGGAGCATGGCAATTGCCGAGAATGCCCGGCACCTCTCCTTCGCGAATGATCGCTTCGGTCAGGTCGGCTGGAAAGGCGGGAACCGTGTCCGGGAAATAGCCCCAGTCGAAGCGGACCGGCAGGGCGGCGATTTCCCAATGGCCTGACGGCGTGTCCTTGCCGCTCGAAATCTCCTGCGCCGCGCCGTGGAAGGCGGAGGCAAGCAGGCCGCCGCTGTCGAAGCCGAATCCTGTCGCGGTTTTCGCCGCGTGCGCCAGACCGAGCGAGAGCATGTTAGGCACGAAAAGCGGGCCCTTGCGCAGCCCCTCGCGATCCGCCCGGCCTTCCGCGCAGGCTCCAGCGATGTGTCCGAACGTGTTGGAACCGGTGTCGCCATAGCGCTCGGCGTCGGCCGCGCCGCCGATGCCGAAGGAATCGAGAACAAAAAGGAAGGCGCGCGCCATTGCAGGGGTTCATTATTATCGTTTGTCTGTCCGCCAAGACATAGGCGGCCGCGCCGCCATTGGCAATTCGGAACCAGACGGCTGTGTGCACATCCGGGCGCGATGGTAGAATTGTCGCCGGCATCGGCGTGGATCGAGGAAAACGAGAGGGAACTCACATGCGACATGCAAGGCATCCGCGGCTATCGTGCGCCTGGTGTCAGGCCGATAGCAATGGCGATCGGGCGCCGTCGTTCAGCAGGTGTCGCAGGTAATCGTCGGGCTCCTGCGGGGCCTGAGATAATAAGTTTCGCCCATCGATATCGAGTTGAAAGCCGAACTGAAGCCAAGCCGCTTTTCACTATCCGCCGACCAGGTGATGATCGGCTCGTATGCCAGATTGCTTTCGACGCGAACGAGAAACGTGCCCTTGACCTCGAGCTGCGGTGCAACCGTGGTGACGGAGTTTTTGGCGGCGCCGGCGCTGAAGGCATCGCCGACCATCTTGCGTGACCAAGCGACCAGCACCCGCGGCGTCGGCTCGTTCGTGACCTGGATCGCGGTGATGGTGATTTCCGGGATCGATCGGTTGTACGGCTGAAGGGAGGAGTTGCCGATCTGCATGATCGCATCGAGTTCGGCCGGCGTGACGGTCTGCTGCTGGGTGACGAGATCCGCCACCATGCTGCCGATGCGACTGACCTTCTTGTTGGTCTCGATGGCTTGCGAGGCTTCCATGGTCAAGAAGTACATCATCAGCAGGACGGGCACGATGAAGGCAAACTCAACCGCCGCGACACCGCGGCGATCACGGCAGAACCGTATGGCTTTCGCGCAGATCCCAGCGGTCCTCATATGTGCCCCGCACGCCCCATGCTATCGTCCTTTTCCCACGCAGCGGTTTGCATTTTCAGTCGTCGAACGGCTCGTTCTTCCAGGTCATCGATGCGAAATGCAGCGTGTTGCCGTCTTTCAGATTGGCCATCGACTTGGCCATGAAATCGGTCATGACGGGCCATTTGTAAAAAACCCGCAGCATGTTTATCGATTCAGCCAAGCCCGGGGATACCGTAAAAGTCGAGGGGGTTATACCGGTCAACGCGATTTCGCCGTCTTGGATATTGAAGCCCGCCTGGGCCGCAGCGGCGAAGCTCGGATACGCGCGCAGATCCACTTCCAATCCCGGGCAGTCCTTGGCGACCATGATCTCCAGCCGGCTGCAGATCATGGACTTCAGCGTCGCCTCGGTTACGTTTGCCTGCCTTACCTGGCCCGTTCGCAGCTGGCGCGCGACATCGTCGGTGATATTGGCCATCACCTCTTGCCCGGCAAATGAAATGCAGCTCTCCAGTATGGCAAAGACGAGGAGCGCAAATGGCACCGCAAGCATCGCGAACTCCAAAGCGGTGCTGCCGCGCCGGTCGCCAAGGAAGCGCGCTGAAAGGCTTGATCGTCCTGCTTTGCTCATGTCCCGTGCCTGCCGATCCCTTAGGGGGTGTCGGGCAACATTAGCGCAAACCCATTGAAGTGCGGTTTTGATGATCGTTAAATTCGAAGGGGAGGTTTTAACAGGCCGATAACCGAAGCGGCTTTTTCAGCGAGACGAAACGGTCGGGTCGCTTACTGGCCGGCGCTCATCTCGGCTTCCGAGGTCTTCTCCGCCTCGCTTTTATATGAGCTTTCGCAATACGGCGTGCACGACATGGTCTGTATTTCGGCGCGTCGATAGATGCGCACCGAGGACGCGTCCTGTCGCACGACGGTGATCTGCTCGTCGACGATCGGACGGCCCTCCTGATCGAGGACGACGAGATTGGTGACGCCGAAGCCCTTGCCCGTCAGCACGATCGTCGAAGCATCCTGCACCGAGGCGTCGGCGATCGCCGGATTGCCGACGACGATCGTATCGGCAGCGCGCGACAATTTGACGATCTTCGCCTGGTTCATGGTGACCTCGATGCCGGCGCCGGCCTTGGCCGGCACGATAAGAGCCGTGGCGGCAAGCAGCGCGGCAATCGGAAAGGACGATCTCGGCCCGGTCATTGAAGCGCTCCACGACGGCAATTTGCTCAACGGAACATGAACGAGATTGGTGAAGCAAGGGTTAAGGGAGGGGAGCCGTGATGATGTCGGGCTCGGCCCTTTGATCGCCTGGAGCTGGGATCGCCAGGAGCGGTCGCTAAATTGCCCCTTTCGCAGCCTGCTGCGCCTGTCGGGTCAATAGGCGCCGCTTAGTCTACGGTTAACCACGCAATGTCATCGAAGCCGGAAAGGAATCGGTAAGGCTGTTTATTAAGTCGATCGAAAGAGCTTCTCGATAGATTGGCAGTATCCGATCAGCCAACAGAGAAGTTGACGGAATTGCTGTAACACCTGGAGTAGGAGCTCTCGAATGTCTAATCTCATTGCACGTTTTGTGAAGGACGAATCCGGCGCGACCGCCATCGAATACGGTCTGATCGCCGCTCTCATCGCGCTCGCCATCATGGTCGGCGCCGGCCAGCTCGGCACCGCGCTGGACGAGAAATTCAGCGATATTGCCGATACGCTCGAAGGCGCCGGTGGCGCTGCCCCGGCCCCGGCCCCGGCCCCGGCCCCATAATAACTGCGCTCAGTTGTTTCCAGATAGGGGCCGCCGCACTGGCGGCCCCTATCTATTCATATCGCACGATTTGAATTTTCGGCCTCACCAATCGTTAATCGGACATGCCTAGGCTGGGGCCAGGCACAGTTTGACCACAGGCGCCGCGTCCATGCTTGAAGCCCTGATCTTCGTTGTCTTTCCGTTCTGCATGCTTTTCGCCGCGATCTCCGACATGCTGTCGATGACGATCGCCAATCGCGTGCCGGTGCTGCTTGTCGGCGTCTTCGCCCTGGTCGCGCCGCTGACCGGCATGGACTGGGCAAGCTATGGCTGGCATTTTGCCGCCGGCGGCCTGGTCCTCGCCGTGACCTTCGGGCTGTTCGCGCTCGGCGGCATGGGCGGCGGCGACGCCAAGCTGCTGGCCGCCAGCGCCGTCTGGATGGGGCTGAACATCCACCTCGTCGACTACCTCCTGGTCTCGACCGTCATCGGCGGCCTGCTGACGCTCGCCATCCTCGCCTATCGGAAATCGCCGCTTGCGGCCGTCACAAGCCACAACCCGTTTTTACGCCATTTCGCCGACGAGACATCAGGCGTTCCCTATGGCATTGCGCTTGGCATTGGCGGCCTGCTCACCTTTCCGGCTTCGCCGTTGATGGCGTGGGCGCTCGCAAGCCTGGCGGCGTGATTCTTCCCGCGTCAGGCCAGCCTTTCCCATTCGATTTGGAGTTGGAGCAGGCGGCTTGGCCGACTTTCTACGGGCCGGACCGGATGCTTCAAATTTATGTAAACCTTAAATTAAGCACGATCGTAAGTATTAAATTAACCTTGTTTTGACGATTGCCGCTGCATGGTTCCGGCTTGGCTAGGTTGTTTGCCAAGGCGAGGTTCGGACATATGCCAGCATCCCGACTGATCATTCTAGGCGTGGCGGTCGCCGCGGCGGGTGGCGCAGGATATGTCGCAAAAAACATGGTGGCGGCGCCGCCGCCTCAAATCGTCGATTCCGGCCCCGAGGCGCCGGCAATCGCGCTGCAGGACGTGCTTGTCCTGTCCGGCGACGTTCCGATGGGCGGTCCGCTCGCGAACAACATCACCTGGCAGTCCTGGCCGGCCAACGGCATCAATGCGAATTTCATCACCCGCGCCGCCGAACCCGATGCGCTGGAGAAGCTGAAAGGCGGCGTCGCCCGCGTGGCGATGTATGCCGGTGAGCCGCTGCGGCGCTCCAAGCTGATTGGCGAGGGACAGAGCTTCATGTCGTCGATCCTGCCCTCCGGCATGCGGGCGGTCGCCACAGCCGTATCGGCCGATACGTCGGCCGGCGGCTTCATTCTTCCCAACGATTTCGTCGACGTCATCATGACCCGCAGAGCCGATCCGGCAGCCGGCGGCAGCGGCTTTACCACCGAGACCATCCTCAAGAATATTCGCGTCCTGGCGATCGACCAGACCATCCAGGAAGACGAGGAAGGCAAGCGGACCAGGGTCGGCCAGACCGCCACGCTGGAACTGACACCGCAGCAGGCGGAAATCATCACCGTCGCCCAGCAGATGGCGGATCGCCTGACATTGGCGCTGCGGTCGATCACCGACACCCAGGAGAAGAATCTGGGCGAGGCCGACTATCTCGTTTCCGGCAATGGCCGGCGCGGGACAGTGCGCCTGATCAAGTCGGGCGAAGTTTCAGAAGTGGGAGCAAGGCAATGAGGTTAAACGCTCCGGTCACACTGGCTGCGGCAATCGGCCTGTTCCTGCTTGGATCGAATGCGCATGGCCTCCTCGAGGCGAATGCGGCAGGCGCCGAGGTGTCGGCTTCGACCGCCACCCAGCGCGTCAAGCTCGGTCTCAACAAATCGGTGGTCATCGACCTGCCGAGTGATGCCTATGATATTCTCGTCGCCAACCCGGCGGTCGCCGATGCGGTGACCCGCACCGCCAGGCGCATCTATCTCTTCGGAAAGGCGGTCGGCGACACCAACATCTTCGTCTTCGGCCCCAATGGCGAACAGATCGTCAGCCTGGATCTGGCGGTCGAGCGCGACGTCGCCGGGCTGGAAGACTATATCAGGCGCTTCATACCGTCATCGAGCATCACGGTCGAATTGCTGAACGACAATGTCGTCCTGACCGGAACCGTGGACACTCCGCTGGATGCCAAGCGCGCGGTCGATCTGGCAACCATCTTCGTCTCCGGCGGTGAAGCGACCACGGGACAGTATTCGCAGACCGCCTCCGGCGGCTCGGCCGAGGCCGGTGTCGACATCGACAATCCGGATTCCGAGCGTCGCGTCAGCCAGATCGTCAACCTGCTGCAGATCATCGGCGACGACCAGGTGACGCTGAAAGTGACGGTGGCCGAAGTCAGCCGCTCGGTGATGAAGCAACTCGGCGTCAACCTGATCGGCAGCGGCAGCAGCAATGGCATCAGTTGGGCCGCGATAAGTGACAACTTCGCCGGCCTGGGCAAGTCGCTGTCAAACTCTGGCCTGGCTATCGGCACCTCGACGCTGGACGCCTACATCAACGCCATGGAGCAGTCAGGCGTCATGAAAACCCTGGCCGAGCCGACGTTGACGGCCGTATCCGGCGAGAAGGCGACCTTCAAGGTCGGCGGCGAGTACAATATGGTGACCGGCGTTTCCCAAGCCGTGTCCGACGATAACCAGACCGGTGTGAAGACGTATGAAATCGAGAAGCTCGAATACGGCATTGGCCTGGAATTCCAGCCGGTGGTGCTGTCTCCCGGCCGCATCAGCCTGAAGGTCAGGACGTCGGTTTCCGAGCCGACAACCGAGGCATCGGTATCCTTGTCAGAGGGTGTAACCAGCCCCGGCACGAACGTCCTGTCGCTCCGCAAACGCTTGGCCGACACGACGGTGGAGCTGCCTTCCGGCGGCTCGATGATGATCGCCGGCTTGGTACGGGACGACATCAGGCAAGCCGTCAACGGCCTGCCTGGGCTGACCAAGATTCCGGTGCTCGGCACGCTGTTCCGCAGCCGGGACTTCGTCCGCAACGAGACCGAGCTCGTCATCATCATCACGCCCTATCTGGTGAAGCCGGTGACGCGCAACGCCCTTGCCAAGCCGGACGACAATTTCAACGCTGCCAGCGATGGCGCCGGCATGTTCCTTGGCCGTGTCAATCGCGTCTACGGCACCATGCAGACCGACAAGCCCAACGGCCGTTATCACGGCGTTGTCGGCTTCATCTACAAGTAAGCGGGGAAGCAGACATGTCTCAGTCAGCGTTGAAGCCAAGGACGATCACCGCAGCGATGCGGTCCGGCCGTTCGCGGATCTGCCTGCCGGTCCTGGCGGTTGCGGTCGCCGCATTGCTGGCGGGCTGCGCCAACCGGGACAGCATCACGGTCGGCGCTGTTCCGGACGACTATCGCACCAACCATCCGATCGTCATTGCGGAGAAAAACCAGAAGATCGACCTTCCGGTCGGCGCCGGCGATCGCGGCATGACCGGGTCGCAGCGCGACACGCTTCTCGGCTTCCTGGATGGCTATGACAAGAGCGCCGCTCCGACCCTGACGATCTCGATCCCGAGCGGTTCGGCCAACGAGATCGCCGCGACCGCGGCCGGTCGCGATTTCGCCAGGCTTGCGATTGCCAGCGGCATCAGCCGCAACCGGATCGTCATCACCACCTACCAGTCGGTTTCGGCCGAAGCGTCCGCCCCGATCCGCGTCGCCTATGTCTCGGTGAAGGCACAGACCGACAGGTGCGGACGCTGGCCCGAAGACCTGATGCAGACCTCGGAAAACAAGCACTATGCCGATTTCGGCTGCTCGTATCAGAACAATCTTGCCGCCCAGATCGCAAATCCGACCGATCTGCTCGGGCCGCGCAAGCAATCCGATATCGACGCGGAAAATCGCGGCGCGGTAGTCGACGTCTACCGCCAGAGAGGCATTTCGGACGAATTCCTCGGCAATTCGGAAGTCGAGTATTGAGCTCGAGCCGCCCAAGTCACGGGAAGACAAGTCACGGAAAGAAATGACAATGAGCAATCTTGCCTACGACACGGCGATAGATGGCGGCGATACCTCGCAGCAGGATGCCGCCGCCATGCAGGCGTTGCGGCCGATCCCGCGCATCTCGATCCAGGCATTTTGCGAGACCGAGGGCGTTGCCAATCCGGTCGAGCGCGCCGGCGAGGATCGCCGCATGGCGAAGGCCCATCTGAAGGTCCATATGGGTGGTGTCGCCACCGCCATCGAATTCTACCAGTCGGCGCCGACACCGAACCTGATCCTGCTGGAATCGCGCAGCGAGCCGAAGCAATTGCTCGAGCAGCTCACGCAGCTCTCCGAATATTGCGATCCGACCTCGAAGGTCGTGGTCATCGGCCACTACAACGATGTCGGGCTCTATCGCGAGCTCATCCGCTCCGGCATTTCCGAATATGTCATCGCGCCGGTATCGATGGCCGATATCGTCAGCGTGATATCGACGATCTTCATTGATCCGGAAGCCGAGCCGATCGGCCGCTCGATCGCCTTCATCGGCGCCAAGGGTGGCGTCGGCTCCTCGACCATTGCCCATAATGTGGCTTGGGCGATGTCGTCGCTGTTCAAGTCCGAAGTGGTTGTCGCCGATCTCGACCTGGCTTTCGGAACGGCCAACATCAATTTCGATCAGGATCCGGCGCAAGGCATTGCCGAAGCCGTTTTCTCACCGGAGCGCCTCGACGAGGTCTATCTCGATCGGCTGCTTGCCCAGTGCGCCGAGCATCTGTCGCTGCTTGCAGCGCCTTCAACGCTCGATCGGGTCTACGATTTCGACCCGGAGGCTTTCACCCAGCTTATCGACACGGCGCAGCGCAGCGTGCCGCTGCTGGTGCTCGATGTTCCGCACGTCTGGACGGGCTGGACCAAGAACATACTGGTCAAAGCCGACGAGATCGTGATCACGGCGACGCCGGAGCTGGCCAATTTGCGCAACACCAAGAATCTGGCCGACATGTTCAAGCGGCTTCGCCCGAACGATCCGCCGCCGAAGCTGATCATCAATCAGGCCGGCGTGCCGAAGCGCCCGGAGATTTCGTCGTCCGACTTCGCCGACTCGCTCGGCCTGTCGCCGATGTCGGTCATTGCTTTCGAGCCGCTGCTGTTCGGAAACGCCGCCAACAACGGGCGCATGCTCGGCGAAATGGATGCCAGGAACCCGGTTGTCGGCATTATCAACGAGATTGCGCATGTGCTGACCGGGCGCAGCGAAATCAAGGCAAGAAAGAAAGCGGGCCTCGGCAATCTCCTTGGCAAGCTCTCGCGCGGCAAGAAGTGATGCTTCCGGAGCGGAATTGGTAATCGATCATGTTTGGTAAAAGAGGCAGCGACGACGGCAGCCGATTCACCCCGGAATTCCGTCAGCCGGCACCTGCGCCTGCCGCGCCGGCGGCAAAACCTGCGGAAACGGCGGTTCTTGCCAAGCCCGCACCGCCGCCATCTGGCACACCTGGCGCGTCTGCTGCGCCGCCGCCCGTGCGCCGTGCGGTCGAGGCGCCGCCATTGGCCCCGGAGCCGAAAAAGCTCCAGCGCCAGAAGAGCGAAACCTATTACGACACCAAGAGCCAGGTCTTTGCCGCGCTCATCGACACCATCGACCTGTCGCAGCTCGCCAAGCTCGATCCCGAAAGCGCGCGCGAGGAAATCCGCGACATCGTCAACGACATCATCGCGATCAAGAATTTCGCGATGTCGATCGCCGAGCAGGAAGAACTGCTCGAGGACATCTGCAATGACGTGCTCGGTTACGGGCCACTGGAGCCGTTGCTCGCTCGCGACGACATCGCCGACATCATGGTCAACGGCTCCAAGGACGTCTATATCGAGGTCAACGGCAAGGTCGAGCAGACCGGCATCCGTTTTCGCGATAACCAGCAGCTCCTCAACATCTGTCAGCGCATCGTCAGCCAGGTTGGCCGCCGCGTCGATGAATCGAGCCCGATCTGCGACGCGCGCCTTCCCGACGGCTCCCGCGTCAACGTCATCGCGCCGCCGCTCGCCATCGACGGCGCCGCTCTCACCATCCGCAAGTTCAAGAAGGACAAGCTGACACTCGACCAGCTGGTCAAGTTCGGCGCCATTTCGCCGCCCGGCGCCGAGATTCTCAAGATCATTGGCCGCGTCCGCTGCAACATCGTGATTTCAGGCGGTACCGGTTCGGGCAAGACGACGCTGCTCAATTGCCTGACCAACTATATCGACCGCGATGAGCGCGTCATCACCTGCGAGGACTCGGCCGAGCTGCAACTGCAGCAGCCGCACGTCGTGCGTCTGGAAACCCGCCCGCCCAACCTCGAGGGCGAGGGTGAGGTGACCATGCGCGATCTGGTCAAGAACTGCCTGCGCATGCGGCCCGAGCGCATCATCGTCGGCGAAGTGCGCGGACCTGAAGTGTTCGATCTTCTGCAGGCGATGAACACCGGCCACGACGGCTCGATGGGCACGATCCACTCGAACAGCCCGCGCGAATGCCTGAACCGTATCGAATCGATGATCGCGATGGGCGGTTACACGCTGCCGCAGAAAACCGTGCGTGAAATCGTGGTCGGTTCCGTCGATGTGATCATCCAGGCCGCACGCCTGCGCGATGGATCGCGGCGCATCACCCACATCACCGAGGTGATCGGAATGGAGGGCGACGTCATCATCACGCAGGACATCGTCCTCTACAACATCAAAGGCGAGGACGCGAACGGCAGGCTGCTGGGCGAGCA
Source organism: Mesorhizobium sp. WSM4850 (assembly GCF_055811735.1). NCBI lineage: Bacteria > Pseudomonadati > Pseudomonadota > Alphaproteobacteria > Hyphomicrobiales > Phyllobacteriaceae > Mesorhizobium > Mesorhizobium sp. WSM4850. The sequence goes on from NZ_JBVVPV010000040.1 coordinate 66,562, forward strand.
CGTTTCGACAGGCATCGGTCGTCCGCATTTCTGGGAGCGCGCCCGCTACTATGGCGAGGAACAGCGCCTCGCCAATGCGCTCGAGGCGATGGAGAAACGCGCTGACTGATCCATTTGGAGGCGTAGGGGCCAGGGCCGATGTTTGGAATTGACGGCACCGTGCTGGCATTCGTCGTGCTCGCCGGCCTCAGCGCCGGCGCGGTCGCCTATGCTTTTCTGTTCAACCGGATCAGCACCGAAAAGCAGGTCGGCAGGCGGCTTGAAACGATCAAGACCGCCGAGACGGATGGTGCCGTCGTCAAGGCTTCGCGCGATCGCGTGGCGGAAGCGGCCAAGCGGCGCAAATCGGTTCAGGATTCACTGAAGGACCTCGAACAGAAGCACAAAACCAGCCAGAGCCTTGCCAAAAAGCCGCCTCTGAAGGCCCAGATCCGTCAGGCGGGCATGAAGGTCTCGCTCGAGCGCTTCTATCTCTACTCGGCGGTTTGCGGCGTCGTCCTGACGTTTCTCGCCTATTTCGCCGGTGCGCCTTTGTATGTCTTGCCGGGTGCGCTGCTGGTCGGTGGCCTCGGGCTGCCACGCTGGTTCGTTTCGTTTAGCCGCGCCCGCCGGGTCAAGGCGTTCCTCAACGAATTTCCGAACGCGCTCGACATCATCGTACGTGCGGTCAAATCCGGCCTGCCGCTGAACGACGCCGTCCGCCTGATCGCCAATGAATCGCCCGAACCGGTCAAGACCGAGTTCCGCCGCATCATCGATTCGCAGCAGATGGGCCTGTCGATCCCCGACGCCAGCATTCGCATGGCCGAGACGATGCCGTGCACCGAGGCGAGCTTCTTTGGCATCGTCATCCAGATCCAGTCCCAGGCCGGCGGCAATCTGTCCGAGGCTCTAGGCAATCTTTCGCGCGTGCTTCGCGACCGCAAGAAGATGAAGGCAAAGGTCCAGGCGCTGTCGATGGAAGCGAAGGCGTCAGCGGTGATCATCGGCGCGTTGCCCTTCGTCGTCGCCTGTCTCGTCTACCTGACAAGCCCGAACTACATCATGCCTTTGTTCACCACCAGCGTCGGCAATCTGATCCTCGGCTGCTCCGCGGTCTGGATGTCGATCGGCATCCTGGTGATGCGCAAGATGATGAACTTCGAGGTTTAGGATTTCGAGCGCATGACCGAGAACGTCGTCAAAACCCTTACCGATCCGGCATTTCTGATTGCCCTGCTGGTCGGCATTGCGGTGTTTGCCACCGTGTTCACGCTGCTGCCTGCCTTTGGCGGAAACCAGCTCAAGGCGCGCATGAAATCGGTGGCGCTGGAGCGCGACGAACTGCGCGCCAAGCAGCGTGCGCGGCTTGCCCTCGATGCCGATCGCCGCCGCAAGGGCCTGCGCGAGCAACAGTCGATCGGCATGCGCAATATTGTCGACCGGCTGGACCTCAGGCGCGCCCTGGCCGATGAAGGCACCTTGCAGAAACTCAAGGTGGCTGGCTTCCGCGGGCAGAATCCGTTGACGCGTTTCCTTTTCTTCCGTCTGATCCTGCCCTTTGTCGGCTTTGCCCTGGCTGCGATCTATCTGTTCGTGCTCGGCGGGTTGCCGGAGCAGCCGCCTCTCATCAAGTTGTTCGTCTGTATCGTCGTCGCCTATGCCGGTTTTTACGCGCCGGTGCTCTATGTCAACAACCGCGCCACCAAGCGCAAGCAGTCGATCCAGATGGCGTGGCCGGACGCGCTCGATCTGATGCTGATCTGCGTCGAATCCGGCATGTCGGTGGAGGCCGCGTTTCGTAAGGTCGCCGACGAGATCGGCGCGCAGTCGGTGGCGCTTGCCGAAGAGTTCATCCTGACCAATGCCGAGCTTTCCTATTTGCAGGAACGCAAGCAGGCCTACGAGAACCTTGCAAGCCGCACCGGCCTGGAATCGGTCAAGTCGGTGTCGCAGGCGCTGGTCCAGGCCGAGCGCTACGGCACGCCGGTGGCGCACGCACTGCGCGTGCTTGCCGGCGAAAGCCGCGACATGCGTATGAACGCCGCCGAGAAGAAGGCCGCGGCCTTGCCGCCGAAGCTCACCGTGCCGATGATCCTGTTCTTCCTGCCGGTGCTGTTCGCCATCATCCTGGGTCCCGCCGGCATCCAGGTCAGCGAGCGCGGCATTTTCGGCGACCAGCCGTCATCGAGCAGCCAATAGCCAGGCGGCCTCTGCACAGGGGATCGTTACCTCGGAGCACTGCTGCGGTGCAGAACCTT
>NZ_JBVVPV010000041.1:0-64181 GCF_055811735.1 Mesorhizobium sp. WSM4850
ACACCGGTGGCGTCAGCGTCGCTCTTGGCGTCAGCGTCGGATTTGGCATCGGCTTTGGCGTCGGCGCTGGCGTCGCTCTTGGCGTCGGCGCTGGCGTCGCTCTTGGCATCGCCATCTCCGATATCGATTACGGTGTCGTCATCGGAGACATCGCCGATGAACTGCCAACCGGTGTTGGAGTTATTGCTGTTGCGAGTAGTCATTGTCGTTCCCTCGGTTAGAGGCCACGACAACCGAACCACATTCAATCTGACGTGGTCTTGGGCTGCTCGCGGCCGTTAAGTTTTCTCGGTAAGAGGCCGCGACAACCGAACCACATTCAATCTGACGTGGTCTTGGGCTGCTCGCGGCCATTAAGTTTTCATGTGGTTGGTTTTGGATCGCCTGCGCCTAGGGGACTAAGGCCGGAGATCCGGTCATCGTCTGTTTTTATGGCGTCACCTCCCTTTGACGGGGGAGCGAGGCAGCCAGATTGCGCACGAGTTACCGCCTGCGCCGCCCAACGGTGCGGTCGCTCGCTGCTCTCGTGATCTCTGGATGTTCCCCAAACTCCCAATACGGAACATTGGAAGTCTGTGACCGTCAGCCGTAAATTGAAAGCTGATAGTTGGAGCTAGCCCGTTTGGGACGATCTGCTCGCCATGAAGGGTTAAATCCTGGGCGGAAAACCGGGTCGGTAGCAATGGTGATTGGCGGACAGTTGCGCGCCGCGCCGCTGCCAGCATAGGGTTGCCTAGCAATTGCCTAGCTCGTCAGGACTATATTTTTTCGCCTAGTTTTGAGTTAGGAAGTAGTTAACGTGTGTCGTCCGGGTTAGGGGTTCCCGGCCTTTAGTGAGGTTAGTAGACAGGTGGGCCATGAATGGGGTGGATGGGGTGGAGGCGAGCGGACGAGGTCGAGCTGATTCCGCCGATAGAGAATCCTGGGCCCGACGAACCTTGCTGTTCATCGCCCCTGACGACACGATCTCCGAGAGCCTGGTGCATGCCGTCGAAAGGGAATTCCCGTGGATCGGGGTTGAGCGCGTTCGCGACCTGTCCGCCACCTGGACGGCGTTCGAACCTTCGGTTTCCCTTATTCTGATCGATGCGGTGTTTCTGAGCGAGATCGATTCCTGTTCCGCCCAGCTGGCCCGCTTCCACCCGGCAGCCATGACCGCTGTGATGCAGGACGACGGCAGGAGGCCGCTTATCCCCGATGAGGTCTTTGCGTCGCGAGTGGTGCGCGGCGTGCTTCCCATGAACCTGAAGCTGGATGTGTGGCTTTCCGTGATCAGGCTCATGCTGCGCGGAGGCGAATATTTCCCCTTGGCCATGTTTCAGCCGTACCTGAACAACGGCATGCCCCATAGCGAGGCGAAGGAGTCGAAGCCCGCCATCAAACGGCAAGCCGCACTCGAGGAGTCTGGCCAACTGACATGTCGAGAGATTCAGATCCTGGAGATGGCGTCGCAGGGACTTCAGAACAAAACCATAGCCGCCGCACTTCGCCTTTCCGAACACACCGTCAAAATTCACATGCACAACGTCATCAACAAGCTGGGCGCCCACAACAGGACTGAAGCCGCAGCCCTTTTTCATGCCCGACGGGTTGCGGCCGCTGGAATGGTTCCCAGTGCGGATCGCCCGGTGATCTCAACTCTCACGTGAGCAGGTCGATGCCACGCTTCCAGGAGATTTTACTGCTTGTTGGTCAATTGAACTACACATGGACCAACACAGAAAGCTTGCTGATCTACCTGATTGCCGGTCTGGCGAAAGTAGACAAGGAGACTGCGATCGTCATTTTCCTGACGCTGAACACCACGCGTGCACGGATCGAGTTGGTCGAGCGGTTGGCGAAGATGGCGGGAACACCGGTCGAATGCCGACGCCAGGTCCTGGAGATTGCCAGTCAGCTTACCCGGCAGGGAAAGCTGCGCAACAAGTACAGCCACTGCATCTATTCGTTCGACGAAACGGGAACGCACGCGAGCACGCAACTCATGCGCATCTTCGACAGCAAGGATGCAATCAAATATGGGAAGATCGAGGAGCTCGACGATTCCGAGATGAAGCGGATCAGCGCCTCCATCCAGGCGATCAGCGCAATCAACAAGGATATTTGGCGGGTCGTCGAAAGCCATTCCTTTCCGCATTGAATTGCTTGTCCTGTGACGCCGCGCATCGAGGTTGACATAGGCAGCGATCGGGTCCGGGCCGCCGTGACCTCTGCCTGAACGCATTATCGCGCAGAGCCGGTGACGGTCGCGGCCAACCGTCGGGCTGAGGACGCCAGATCGAAGATAGATCCGGTTTGCGCCCCCAGGAAATCGGCGGGGCGAAATCGACGCGGGGCGATCAAGGCACGGGTGTCAGGTTCTTATCCGCGTCCACTTGCCGTTTTCGGACTGGGACTGCCGAGCAAAATAACGGTACGACGTCCGTGACCAATTCCTGATCGCGCCCGTCCTGTTGTCCAGCACCAGGTCGCCCTTGCTGGTCCGCACCGTCAGGACCGTATGACCTGCGCCGCCAAGCGTCGCAACGGTCAGCAACAGGGCGGATGCGGGCCAGCCGCGTTTCAACAACTCGGCTTTCTTGAGGATGGCGAAATCCTCGCAATCGCCTTCGCCGGTCGGCAAGCCCCAAACGTCGGCTCGGCCTGCGGAGTCTCTGTCGCCTCTCTCCTTGATGCGGCGATTGACCGAACTATTCACGCTCGCAAGTTCCGCTTCCAGCCTCGGCGTGAGTTCGACCGCTTTGACCTTGCCGCGGGTGCTGCAGAGCGCCGGATCGCTGGCGCAGAATTTGTAGAAGGCGGCCGGTGCAAAGGCGTAGCCCTGCGTGGCCATCTTCGTTGCTGTTCCAGTGGTTTGATTGCTGCAGCCGGCCAGCAAAATGGCCGCCGCGAGAAGCGCCGCTGAACGATTCACTTAGTGTCCCCTTTAGTAGGTCATCATAATGTTGAAGGGGGTTGGTAAATCAACCCTGAGAATCGCAATTGCGCAGGAACAAATTGTTTGCCATACTTAACAAAGTGTTACCGATGGTCGGCAACATTGACCCTTCGCGCAACCAAAGGGGACGGGAGCGCCTTTTTCCCTCAAAAGGAGGAAGAAATGCACCTGTACCCTGAGGTATCGAGCACGATTCTAAGAATACTGCTCCTTTCATCCGCCGCCTTCACGGTGGCAACGATCACACCGGCAACCGCGCAGCAGAGTCCACGTCCGCGGCTTGCGGCTGCACAGTGCCAACCTCTCACTGAAGCCAATTTCGCGCTTTGCTGTATTGCAGCCAACCGCACCAGCATTCTTTCCGCCGAACAGATCGACATGTGCCCGCCGATTACCACGGCCCTTGTCGCCGCCGCCTTGAACGATGGCGGTGACGGCGATGGCGATGGTGATGGCGACGGCGACGGTGATGGCGACGGCGACGGTGATGGCGATGGCGACGGCGATGGCGACGGCGATGGCGACGGCGATGGTGACGGCGATGGTGACGGCGATGGCGGCGGCAGTGGCGGCAGTGGCGGCAGCGGCGGCAGTGGCGGCAGCGGCGGCAGCGGCGGCGACGGTGGCAGCGGCGGCGACGGCGGCAGCGGCGGCGACGGCGGCAGCGGCGGCGACGGTGGCAGCGGTGGTAGCGGCGGCAGCGGTGGTAGCGGCGGCAGTGGCGGCAGCGGCGGCAGCGGCGGTGGCGGCGGCAGCGGCGGCTAACGACCCCACCAGATATTCGCTCGATAATCGCGAAGGTGAGCGTCTAAAGGCGCTCACCTTCCGTTTGGGATACTGAACTGGAGGGCCGGCGCGAGGCTGACTATCGGCCGCGAAGCTATCTTCACTCCTCCGCGCCGGGCTTCGTCGCAGACCGGCCCTTCAATTGCAGCGACAAACCAGGATCTTCACGGCTCTCTACGCTCATTTGGAGCCCGGCCCTACAGCCGAGGCCGTTGCCACCGCATAGACCCTGCCATTACAGTCGACGGTTGAAGAGCAGCCCAAAACTCGATCAATCTCAGCGAAACCATGTCCGCCCAACGGATTCAAACCTCCAAACGCCTCATGCCAAAGACGAACTTTCATCGCGCCGAGCGGTCTCCCGAACGACGGACGGACGTGTCGCTGCCGGAGGAGATGGCAAGGATCCGAGACTTGGCGGAAGTCTGGATAATCCGCAATATTGGAAAAAATGGCCTGTTTACCTACAGTATCAATCCGTATACGGGCGAGAAATCTGAAAAAAACAATGAACTAAGACAGCTTATGTCATCGCGCACGTTGGCGGAAATGAGCGTAGGAAATCTCTCGCTTCGCCCTGTTCATCGCCGGAATTTGTCATTCATCATGAATACATGGTATCGGGAGGAGGGTGGTATTGGTTATATTGAATATGATGGCAAGTCAAAGCTCGGGGCAAATGCGATGCTGCTTCGCACATTCGCGGCAAGCCCTCATTTTGAACAGTTCCAGTCAAAGGCCAGTGCGGCCGCGGAGGGCATCCTTGCGCTCCAGAATGCAGACGGGTCCTTTCGCCCTTGGCTAAAGGAGCCGAATTATTCCTTCGACGCAAAATACCTCTTAACATTTTACTCAGGGGAAGCACTGGTTGCTTTGCTCGAATATTATATCCGGACTGGATTGACCCGTTATTTCGAGGAAGCGGCGCGCAGTGCAGAATTCTATTTAGAGGAATATGTCCGCAATATCGCAGATAATTATTACCCGGCATACGTGCCTTGGCACACCATCGCTTATCGGCATCTATATGAGTTGACGAAAGCCGATAAATTCGCCGAGGCGGTGTTTACTCTGAACGACAAATTGCTTGAACTTCAGGACCGGTCGTACAGGATTGGACGATTCTTCAATCCAGCAACCCCTCAGTACGGCCTTCCGCACGCGTCCTCGGACGGAGTTTATACCGAGGGGCTGGTTTATGCATTCGAGATGGCGCAGCGGACAGGGGATGAGGTGAGGGCAGGGCGATACCTTGACGCTATTATGCTCTCGTTGAAAAACATCGCATCCTTGCAGTATAGAGAAAAACTGGATGAATCTTCTCTTCCTTTTTATGCGTACAGAGGAGCCATCAGGACCAATGCAGAGAAAAATAGGTGGGCTCGCATAGACAATGCCCAGCATACGATAGACGCTATCCAGGCCTTGGGGAATTTTCTCGGAAGCAAGCAGGCTTCTACATTCGAGCTGGGGCTTTGACTCCCGTCAAAGGACAGCCGGGAGCCCCGAACTGCTCCTGCGTTTCTTCACCGGGCAGTGCGGCCAGCATCCCAGTCTGGATCTGTACCATTTCGACCTTCAACGCCACCCAAAATATTGCCCGTGTTCTGCTTGACCGGCTCAAGCCATGATGCAAGCATGGAAAGCGTTTTGAACACATCAGGCTCATAAATGCCGACGTTGGAATACCTGTTGACCCCATCGCCGGAAGAGCTGGCGCAAACCCATGTGCTGTTTTTGGCGCGTCATGCCCTCGACTCCAGCCCGGAGCGCAGGGCCAAGTACGGCTACCACGTCGTCTACCATGCCATCATGCTCGAAACGCTGCGCGGGCTGGGTTTCAGGGTCACGCCGGCGAGCGAGCACGAGGTGCTGTTCGGGCCTCTCGACTTCGATTTCCTCTATGCCATTCACTCGCATGCGATATTCGATGGTCACGAGCTCCTGGCGCCGGCAATCGCGGCCTATCGTGGCGTCCCGTGTCTCGGCGCATCGGCGTCAAGCCGGGCGGTCTCGGAAGACAAGGTATTGGCCAAGCAACTGGCTGCTTCGCTGGGGCTCGATGTCGCCAAGCACAGGATCATGCAGCCCGGTGAGGTCAGCAATGACAAGTTCAGCCTGCCCGGTTCGTGGATTGTCAAGCCGCGAGGGGGTATCGCTTCCGACGCAATTGTAAAGGTCGAGAATGAAGCGGATTGGCGGGATGCGCTGACAACCATCTCGGATCCGCGTCACGGCGGCCGTGAATTCATTGCAGAAGAGTTTGTGCCGGGCCTCAATCTGACGGTTCCAATTGTCGAGGGCTTCCCCCCGGGTTCATTGGCGGTCTTCGAGGAGAGCGGCCGCCCTGGCGACAATGTTCTGACCAATGAAGCAAAGCGAGGGCTCAACAGTTCCTACAAGTCCGCTCCTTACGACGGACCGGGAGCCGAAGAGGTTTCGGAGGCAGCCGCACGAATGGTGGCCGAGATGTCGCCATTCGACTATGCCCGCTTCGACTTCCGTTATGATCCCGACACGCGGCGGACCGTTTTCATCGAAGTGAACATCGCCTGCAATATGGCGCCGGCCTCGGCGGTCTATCGTTCGGCCGCCCTGCATGGGATCAAGTATGAAGAACTGGTGGGACATGTTTTGACGCACAGTCTCAGGCGTCAGAGAAGGCGGCAAAGATAACCGCAACGCTCGATAAGGCACTTCAGTGATGGTCAGCGCATGCAAATCGATATGGTCGACAAATTCGAAGCGTTGGAGCCGCTGAGAGAGAATTGGGACCGGATATATGACTCCGATCCGGAGGCGAACTTCTTCCTGTCGTGGCCATGGATGTCGAATTGGCTGCGACGCCCAGGTTGGGTGATTTTGGCCGCGCGGTCTCCCGGGTCGAACGAGTATGTCGCCTTCTTCCCTTTGCAACTCGTCACCGGGCTTGATGAGCAGACGGGGTTTTATAGCAGCATAAGGATGGCCGGCTCGTATTTCGCCACCTATACGGGCTTCATCTGCGTTCCCGAATTCGAAGAGCAAGTCGTTTCGTTGTTCGCCGATCGCCTGCAGGCGCTGAATTGGACAACGTTACACTGCGACGACATTTCGATATCGGCCAGGCGCCGTCAAATGCTGCTTGGAAGCTTTTCTGACAACGATTTTGTGAAAGAAAAGATTGAACGACGTCGCCATACAACCCGAACAGGCGAAAATATAAACCATGACATCTATATGTATGTCGATTTGCCAGCCGATTGGGACGAATTCCTGGATGGCAACCTTGGCTCGAAAACCCGTCGTGATGTCCGCCATTTTCTTCGTCAGGTCGAAAATAGCGGAGAATACCGGATAAGTTTGGCAGACTTCGAGACAATCCAAAGCGACCTGGAGGTTTTCTATCAACTTTGGCTTGCGCAGTGGGAGGCCAAAAGCCGCGTCTATGCTCAGGGTGTTATTACCAACTGCCGCCATATGTTACTTGAATGCCACAAGGCGGGTGTGCTGTTCGCGCCCGTATTGTGGAAAGGCGATACTCCATTAGGAGTACACATTGCGTTTATCGACAGGTCAAAGGGTTCACTCGTCTGTTTCCTCGTCAGCCGCAATCTCGCAATTCGGAAGCCTCCACCCGGCTTGGTGCTTCACGCCTACAGCATCCGTTGGGCAATTCAAAATGGCCTCAGGACTTACGACCTTGGCACTGGAGATTTTTCGTACAAGTACAGTTTCGGATCGAAGGAGCGGCTTGTAGAGGGTGTCCGGATCGACTCCACCAACAGCCGCGGAAACAGGCTGGATCGAAGAAGCCTTCCCTCGGTGATTTCGTCGGTGCGAAAGCTGCGTCAGGAGGGGAAGTTCCAACTGGCTGAGCGCGGTTGCAGGCAGGTGCTCGAAACTGAGCCGAGCAATCTGGAGGCGCGCCGGCTTCTGGACGAGCTTGTGGCGGCTAGGCCTATTGAGGAGCAATTTGCGCGTGCGTTGCAATGCCATCGGAGCAAGCAATTTTTGGATGCCCAGAGGATTTATCTGCAGGTACTGGCAGCAAATCCCCGGCATTACGACGCTAATTATCTGTTGGGCGTTCTATGTCTTCAGGCCGGTCGGTATCAGGCAGCGGACACTTACCTGGCTCGCGCCACTGAGATCAATCCGAAAGCCGCAACTGCGTACAACAACAGGGGGCATGCCTTGCGCGGCCTGAAACGGTATGACGAGGCTCTCGCGTGCTACGAGAAAGCCATCGGGGTGAAACCCGATTTCGTGCAGGCAATGAACAATCGGGGGGTGACGCTGCGGGCGTTGGGGCGCGTTGATGAGGCACTCGCCAGCTTCGACGAGGCGCTGACGCTCAAACCGGACTTTGCCAAGGCCTTGTCCAACCTCAACCAGTTGCGAGATGCCTCTGCCGCGCGACCGTTTGTCCATCGCCGATGATGTGGACACCTTAGAGTAAAGCGCATCGCGTTTTGCATCTGGTCAAGGACAGGAATGGCTGGGTAAACCCGTCGACCTGCTAACCTTTCCACTCCATCGATAGTCCATGCGGATCGCAGATCGCGAGCGTTTTGACCCTGCGCTCGCCATTGAAGTATCTGCTGACCTTGAGAGGATTGAACGTCTCAGTGGGGTTGGGGTGTGCGACCTCGCCTTCCACGGTGACGCGCCAGACCGGCGCCGTCTTGCTCGCCTCCAACAGGATATCGTTTATGCGTCGGTGTTGATCGCCGGAAAGCTGATAGCCCATTATCGTGTGATACACGCACCGGGCTTGATAAGGCGGAATCTCCGCCAGCGCAGAGCTCAGGTTCAACACGGCGTCGCCGCCTTTGATCCGGGGCGGATGCGCGGCGGCGACCTTCAAGGCGCCATCCAGTTTTGTAAGCCGGTCAATGCGCTCGGGCCAGACAAGCGCCTTGAGCCACCGGCGTTCATTTTCATCCCGAACATCGGTCGGATAAAGTTCGAGGCCGATCCTCGTTGAAACGGGGGGCGGGAACATCCCCAATACAGGCACCCCAGGCCCTTCAAGGATGCAGGAAAGGACAAAATCCGCATCGGTCCACCGCTCCAGCTTCGGAGCGCCTTTCCCGTCCGTATACCGATATCCATAGCTGTCGAAGTTCAGGTTGAGGCCGGCGCTGGATCCGATCTCTATGAGGCCAAGCGGAGCGGCGGCTTCGCGCGCAACCAGATCGAATGCGGGCAGCAGCAGCGCGCTGCGGCCAGCCTCGTTGGTGTTGGTGGCGCGCTTCGCGATGATGTCGACGAGTTCGGCTTCGTGGGCACCGCAAAAAGCCGCGAAAAGTTCGAATGCGCGATCGTCGGCCGGCCGCGTTCCGCCCAGACTCGGATAATAATCCTTGAGAGGATGATCGACGCCGCCAAGCAGGAGATACTGTACCGCGCCGAAGACCAGGTTCGCCGCCGGCTGACCCTTCCTGCGCCCTGCCGCCAGGCGCTGGAGCGCGACGTTGTCCGCAATCCCGAGCGACAGCTTTTCATAGAGGGGAGAGCCGCCACGACGAGACTCGTTGGCAAAGAAGCGGTAATAGTGAGCGCTTGTTTCAAACACCACCATAGCATGAACCTAGCGGGCAATAGATGTCTTGGATGTGGATTCCACCTGTAATTGCCTTAATGCTTTCGGTCCAGCAGGTCAAGGAACCGGGCGAACAATAGAGGTTTTCGAACATACATTCCTGAGAGACTGGCGGATGAACGAAACCGTGGATGATACACCTTCGGGATATACTGTCATTGATGGCGCCTTTCGCGATGAATCGCGCAGCCGTTCCGTGCCGTACCGGCTTTATGCCCCCGCTCCCCTCTCTGGCGCTTGCCCGGTGATCCTTGTGTCGCATGGCATTGGCGGATCGCGCGAGGCGATGCCTTACCTCGGGCGGCGCCTGGCGGAAAGCGGTTACGTGGCGGTGCACCTGCAGCATACCGGGACGGACAGTTCGATCTGGCAACAGGCAAACTCTCTTGCGGAAGTCTACCGCATTCTTCGTGAAGCCATGTGGGACGCCAATGCGGCGCGCGCGCGATTTCAGGACGTGCCCTTTGCCCTGCGCGTGCTTGCGCGCATGAACGGCGAGGGGCGGCTCGCCGGCCGCCTGGATTTGACACGCATCGGCATGGCCGGACACTCTTATGGAGGCGTCTCGACGATGGTTGCAGCAGGGCAGAGAATGGGTCCGGGCGGGCAGTGGTCGTTCAAGGAGCCAGGAATTCGCGCTGGCTTGGTCATGAGCCCGAACATACCCATCCAGGGCGGCGACTTGGCCGCCCTTTACCGCGATATCAGTATCCCGCTGTTTCACATCACGGGCACGAAAGATGGCAATGCGGTGCCCGGCAACAAGGAATTCGATCCGATACAGCGGACCCTTCCTTACGCAGCGCTGACCATCCCTCATCAATATCTGCTGGTTCTCGACGGTGCTGGCCACAATGCGTTTTCCGGCCTGAAGCACGGACCACACGCCCACGGCCCCGAGGAAGAGACCCGCTACACGCGGATTGTACAAGACGCAGCAGTGTCGTTCTTCGATGCCTACCTGAATGGGAAAACGGCGGCTCTGGCGGCTCTTCGCCAAACGTTTCAATCCAGCCTTGAGCCGACCGACAGGTTTGAATGGAAATAGCGGGAAGTCCGCCAGCGTGAGGCACGCCGGGATTTCGAGCAGGCAGACGCCTTTGGCGAGGCTATGAAATCGTTGGCGGTCTGCCTGGTCTAGATCCGCTCGGCCGTGATGGGGGCTCGGCTTAAATCGAGGAGGCTGGTCGCACCTCCGGCGATGCCCGGCTTCCAGTCGAGCAATCCTCGGATGTCGTGTGCAAAACCAAACTCCTCTATCCTTAATCGCCGCTCCGTGTACTTTTGACCGTTTTCAGCGACTTCTGAAATCTCTGACTCGGTAGTTTCACCTCGGAATGAACTTACCGCAACTCCAAGCAGCAAATCCGTTTCGCCTTGATGTTGGAACACAGGCGCCCCACTCATCCCCGGGCTTATGTTGAAACTCAATTCGTAGCCATTTGGATGGCTCCCGATGCGCATGTCTTGAGGCAACGTTTTGCGCTGTACATAACCTCTTAGAGCTCTCAAGTTGAGCCGAAATCCGCTAGGCGTGCCGCCGTGTGCTGAAATGGGATAGCCAATAGATGCAACGTCCTGCCAGACCTCAATATCAAAGCTTTGCAACCGTATCTTGGTTGGAGCGAAATAAGCCGTCCTGGCGATGGCAACATCGAACGGAGGCGGGGCGTTTTCGATTTGAAGAAATTCCGCAAGTACGCTTGTGGCTGCCGTGCCGTTGTCAGCTTTTCCAACAACTCCAGCATGCATTCCTTTTATACTGTTGACGCGTTGGAGCGCTTGATCGGCCACGTGCCGAGCGGTCAAAATCCAGCCTTGGTCGTTAATCAGAAAAGCGGTGCCCACGGTTCCAATGACGTTCACACTGTCAGGGCCACGGACTTCCCATATAGCAACGGGCATAACATACGTTTGTAGAAACATAATGCTAGTATTCCTTGCGCAATGCTTCGCCCCCGCAAGGGCGTGGTTCGCATTCACCCATAGTTTTTAAGCACGGTGCAGCCGATAACAGAACAAGACTTCACGGAGCCTGTGAAGCGGTCGACGACGTAGGCGCTCTCTCCGACGGCTACCGTCTGATAGCGTCCGCCATAAAGGAAGGGCGCAACTCCGAGCGCGGACGCGATGAGACCATCTTCATTTCGGTAGCCTCACTCCAGCTTCGCCACCATTTTCGGGAATGAACTCGACGCCGGCGGATTCGAGGGCAGCACGGAAAGTCGCCCGGGTTTTCACTCAGCCTTCAGTACCTGGTGTCTGATCAACCAATCACGAATGATCAATCGGACGGCTTCAGGTCGCGAAACATCATGCTCGGCAACAAATTGATCGACGCCCGCGAGCATGTCCGGTTGAAGGCGGACCATGATCGGCACGCCTTTTCCCGTTGGGGCTGGTCCCCGCCGTTTCCTTGATGCCACGGTTTCTTGTTTTGCCATAAAACTCTGATATCAGAATTCCCGTTCTGGCGGAAGCCGCTAGAACCTCACATGAAACCGAATTGGAGAAGATCCGATGCCGAACACCCATGTTCGGGCAGCCGCCGAAGACATGCCCGCAATCAACCGCCGCCGCCTTCTGCTTGGCCTCGTGGTTACCTCAACCGCCGCTGCCGCTGCGGCGGCCTTGGCTGCCGCTTCAACGCTCATCGACGCGACCGCAGCGCCGTCTGTCGCTGGCGCGATCCCATCTACGGGCAGAGCCAGTCTCGATGCAAAGCTGCTGTTGCTGCCGCCGGAAGAGGCGAACCAACTGAGGATAGAATTCATAGCGATCATTTCCGCTGTCAAAGAGATGTGCGCCCGAGGCGAAGATCGCCAATCGACCAGGGATTTTGTCAGAACGCGGTTGCAGCAAAATGAGATGGAGAGGGCACGGGGAATATGAGCACCGCACCGATCGTCGAACCATGTGTCTGCTCTGATGTCTTCGTCACTGGGGCCGCGCCGCTCACGTTCATGGGCGACAATCTCAGGCTGACTTTGTTCGTCTCGCAGCGATCCTATGACGGCAGCCCTGAAAACTCCGTGGTGACCAAGCTTGTCGGAAGCCGATCGGACATGCTGGAGATCGCCGCCGCCATCGTGCGAGGCTGCTACACCCTTCCAGGAAAGGCCGAGCGAAACGGCGAGCGCATATTCCTCGAATTTCTCGACGCACCGGCAGAGCGCCACTGACGACTTCCAACCCGTTTAGCCCGCTGCCTCACGGTGGCGGGTTCTTTTTATGTCCTGCCCGTGACGCTGAACAGGATGGCCAGTGCTATGCTCGCCACGGCGATCGCCCCAAACGTGAGTGACAACGGCGAACCAACCCAGAAAAGACTGCCGGCCACGAGACCGAAGCAGATGGCGCCACACCAAAAGAACCCTTTCGGATCGGAAAATGGTGGGAAACCGCTTAAGAATTTAAGAATTCTGCTTCTGCTCAGCGGCCTCACGGTGGCGGGTTTTTCTGTCGGAGCAATCACTATTCAGCGTGCGTTAAACCAACCGCTTGCACGGGCGGCATCGAAGCAAACTTTGCTGGGGTGGGGACCCTTTAGTGCGGCTCTTAAAGCAGCAAAACCTCGTTTGTACTCGCTGGTCTTATCGTACTTGTTGAAGTTCTTCATATCAGAATACTTATACACGGAAGGACACAGCAGAAAAGCTGCCATTTGGTACCCGGTGTCGAAGGCCTCCGATCCGGCTTGGGCATTGATTGATCCGAGCGAGGTGACGGCAAGGGCCAACGCAGCAATCGAAATGCTAGCAGTGCGAATGTGCTTAATTGTCTTCATAGTAGCCTCCTTACCCGCATCGACACTAGCAAACAGCGGAGAATTCCTACAAGCACGCAGAATGGGATAGCGCTCTTGTCCGGCCCGCGCACTGTGCCTCACGGTGGCGGGCTTTTTAGTGCGTAATCAAGCCGGCGGCGCGCCCGATCTCGATTCCGGCCATGACGACTGTAGCAATGGTGACTGCCAGCGCCATGCGTCGCTCAAAATTGGCGAGTCGCTTCTCCGTCGCAAGCTCTTGGCCGTCCCAATAGAGTTTGTTGGTTTTTGGGTTGACGCCTAAGAGCGTAACACCTTCCAGGCTTATGGCCCTGACGCCCTCAGGCCATTCTGGCGGTGGGGCACCCTTCGTATATCGATATTTTCGGATCTCGTCCCAATCGATCATTTTCCCCTCCGGTGGTGACGAGAGGAGTGTGACAGGAATCGCTGGACTCGACAAAGGCCAGAAGGAAATTGGCCAGATATTGGACAGTAAGGTGGGATTTTCAGCTAAGTGTTTGATTTTACTGGTACGCCCAAGGGGAATCGAACCCCTGTTACCGCCGTGAAAGGGCGGTGTCCTGACCGCTAGACGATGGGCGCGCTCAGATGTGAGCGCTTATAGTTGCGTTGCACCAAACCGGCAACCCGTCTGCCGCTACCTGCGACAACTTTTTTCGGTGACCGCAAAACCGCGCATTTTCGGCGATTTCCCCCCGGTTCGACGCAGCATCGCGTGCCGTGTTGAGACAGCACACTGCGGCGTTGCATAGACGAGAGGAGAACCAGCCGTTACCGCCGCCGACGGCAGCGCCAGTTCCAGTCGCGCTCGGGACCGACGTCGATGTGGACGGATTCGGTATGGCAGTAGGTGCCGACGCCGCCGCGCCCTGGCATGCTGCGGATGTAGCTTGCCAGTTGCGCTTTCGAGACGCCTGGAACCTGGATGTCGGCGGCG
This sequence comes from Mesorhizobium sp. WSM4850, assembly GCF_055811735.1. Classification (NCBI taxonomy): domain Bacteria; kingdom Pseudomonadati; phylum Pseudomonadota; class Alphaproteobacteria; order Hyphomicrobiales; family Phyllobacteriaceae; genus Mesorhizobium; species Mesorhizobium sp. WSM4850. Next base: position 14,039 of record NZ_JBVVPV010000041.1, read on the forward strand.
GCGCAATACATGTGCAGCGAATTCTTGGCGCCGTTGGCGCGGCGGTTGCGGGCCGGATCACGATAGCCGGAGGTGACGATCATCTTCTTGCCGTAGTGGCCCTCGATCGTCTTCAGCACACGGACCAGCGAAGGTTTCAGGCAGGCAACGTCGACATTCTCGGTCTGCTTCAAAAGACCGTTCGGCGCCAGCCGGGCAAGACCGGGAGCGTATGCCACCTGATAGGCGCCGCCTTCATCCTCGTTCAGATCGACGTCGCTGTCGTCGTCGAGGCCGGATTTGCGCTTGATCTCGAAAAGTGCGGTCTTGCGCACGCCAGGCAGCGCGTCATCGGTGAAGCGGCTGGTATCGCCGAGCGAAGCCAGTTGCACCGGCTTTTCAGCCGATTTGGCCGAGGCCAGGGTGATGGCCGGTTTTGCCTCCGCCTTGGGCTGAGCCGCCTTGGGCTGAGCGGCCTTGGGCTGCGCCGCCGGCGGCTGCTCGCCCGACCTGTTGCTGGCCTGCGGGGCAGGTGCTGCCGAGGCAGGCGTGCTGAACAAAGAGGCGAGGAACCCCTTCTTCTTCGGCGCATAGGCCTGCGGCTCTGCGGCGGTCACATAGACCGGGTTGTTCATCGCCGGCGCGGCGGAGTTCGGCGCGGCCGTGCCGGCATCGGCGGTTTCAGTCTTCTGCGCAGCAGCGTCGGCCTGTTCAACCGTCTGCGCCGCCTGTGGCTGCGTCGTCTGGCCCGCAGCCGTCTCTGCGCCCGCTTTGGCCGGGACGGGGAAGCCGGCATCCGATTTGGTGCCTCCCTGGAGGGCCTGCGCCCCTGGCTTGGCCGCTGGCACATGAGCGACCTGCTCGGGAAGGCTTGCGTCGCCCTTGGCGGTCATCGTCATTTGTGAAGTCGTCATCTGCGACGATGAATCAGTGGTGACCTGTTGGCTGCCGGAGGCTGTGTCCGCAGCCGAGGCATTGTAGCCGGGCATGCCGACGGACAGTGACGGGTCGCCGGCCGAGGTGCAGGACGCCAGGAGCACGGAGAAAAGCGCGGCCGCGATGGCGCGGCTTTCTCCCTTCGCGAGGCGCGATCCTGCTGATTTCAAAACCAAATTCCCCCTCGATGTCCGGTCGGTACTTCATTGGCGGCACCGAAAATGTCTCGCCGCAATGAACCCTTGTCCCCGAACGGAAACGAGACCTGTGTCAAATCCGCAAGCCCCAGAGTATTTCGACGGCTAGAGAAGAATCGGGAGTGCTTAAGGGTTGACGAACCCATTTCGCCCTCTTTTACCGGCGCGTCAACTCACCACACATTACAGAAGGTTACACTCGCACCTTGACATAGGTGCCTGGCGCATCGCCCAGGGTTTTCATGTGCTTGCCGGGTTTGCGGGCCGGCACGCGGGTGTCGTCCCTGGCTTCGACCCAGCGTTGCCAGTGCGACCACCAGGAGCCGGGATGGTTGGTGGCCTTGGCGAGCCACTCGTTGAAGTCGCCGGTTGGCTTGCCGCCGGTCCAGAAGTGATATTTCTGCGCCGCCGGCGGATTGACGACGCCGGCGATGTGGCCGGAGCCGGCCAGGACGTAGTCGACCTCGCCGCCGAAATATTTCGATCCGAGGAACACCGAAAGCGCCGGCGCGATATGGTCTTCCTTGGAGGCGAGGTTGTAGACCGGGATGGTGACATCCTTCAGCGATACGACGCGGCCCGCCAGTTCCATCTCGCCTTGCGAAAGTCTGTTCTCGAGATAGCAATTGCGCAGGTAGAAGGAATGGTTGGCTGCGGCCATGCGGGTCGAATCGGCGTTCCAGTAGAGCAGGTCGAAGGGCAGGGGATCCTTGCCGCGCATGTAGTTGTTGACGACATAGGGCCAGATCAGGTCGCCCGAGCGCAGCATGTTGAAGGCGGTCGCCATCTTGGTGCCGTCGAGATAGCCTTTCTCGTTCATCGCCTTTTCGACGGCCGCGACCTGCTCCTCGTCGACGAACACTTTCAGGTCGCCGGCATGGGTGAAATCGACCTGCGTGGTGAAGAAGGTGGCCGATTTGATGCGGTGGTCGCCCTCCTGCGCCAAAAGCGCCAGGGCGGCTGCCAGCAACGTGCCGCCGACGCAATAGCCGACGGCGTTGACGTCCTGTTCGCCGGTGGCCTTTTCGATCGTGTCCAGGCCGTATTGCAGGCCCTCTCTGATATAGGCCTCCCAGCTCTTGGTGCCGTGCCGCTCGTCCGGGTTGATCCAGGAGATGACGAAGACGGTGTGGCCCTGCTCGACCGCCCAGCGGATGAAGGATTTTTGCGGGTTGAGATCGAGAATGTAGAATTTGTTGATCCATGGCGGGCAGATCAGCAGCGGCCGCTTGAGCACGGTTTCGGTCGCCGGATCATATTGCAGGATCTCGGCGACGTCGCTGCGGCCCACCACCTTGCCGGGTGTCGTGGCCAGGTTCTTGCCGATCTCGAAGGACGAATAATCGGCCTGCCTCAGTTTCAGGTCGCCCTTGCCGGCGGCGATGTCCTCGGCCAGCATCTTCATGCCGCGCACCAGGTTTTCGCCATTCGAAGCGATGGTCTCGCGAAACAGTTCCGGGTTGGTCAGGATGAAATTCGACGGCGAAATGGCGTTGGACACCTGCTTGACGTAGAAACCGGCCTTGTGGCGGGTGTGCTCGTCCAGCCCGTCGGCGTGCTCGACCAGGTCGTTCGCCCAGCGCGAGGTGACGAGATAGGCCTGCTTGAGGAAATCGAAAAAGGCATTGCGGCCCCATTCCGGGTCCTGGAAACGCTTGTCGCCGGGCTCGGGCTTGAACGCGCCTTCGGCGTCTTCGCCGCCGTCGCTGAGGCGCTGGATGGAGTTGGCCCAGACGGTCATGTAGCCGGAAAACAGCCGCGTTTGCGCCTCCAGCGCGCGCTGCGGATCGGAAAGCCAGTATTCGCTGAGCTTGGAGAAGGTTTTCACCATATCGACGACCGGCTCGGCGACATGATCGCGCACATCGCCTTTCTCGCGCGGCTCGGCCCATGCGGAAGCCGCCTTGCCGGCCTGCTCGATCATGCGCGCCATGTTCAAGGCGAAGCGCTCCGGATCCTTGACCAGATATTGCTCGACGGTCGAAGGCCGGTCATCTTCCGCTTTGCCCGAATCGGGTGTTTTGGACATGGTTCGCGGGGTTCCTCCCGAAGCGTTTTCTTGACATAGTATCATGGCACATCCAACAGGGTCCAACGCGCTCTATCTTGGCTGCCCGGGAAACAATATGACGACTGATACTGGCAAGACTGTTTTTTCTGGCACTGGTCGTTTTTGCCGCACAGGCGCGGCGGTCGTCTTTTTGGCGATCGCCGGCTGTTCGAGCACCAACATCGAGGGCGCCACGCCTGTCGCGGCTACCGACGGGCCGAAGAACACCGGCGCCTATCCGAACCTGAATATCCCGCCGCAGGCGGCGGCGGAGCAATTCACCGAGGCGGAAAAGAACGCCAACCTCGCCCAGTTGAAGGCGGAGGCACGGGCGCAGGGCTCAAAGGGCGGCGCGGTCAAGGTCGCGAACCCGGCGGCGCTGAACACATTGGCGAAGCAGCACGGCGCCGATGCGCTGAAGCAGATCGAAGCCAAATGCGATCCCGCCCTCGACCCTACCTGCAAATAGGATTATATCGCGCGACCGACAAGCACCACCGACGGGCACCTTTGCCAAAAACCACTTTGACCGTCTGGAATTGAACCCACCACTGGAAACGACATGGAAGAATTTCACAAGGTCCGCCGGCTTCCGCCCTACGTCTTCGAGCAGGTCAACCGGCTGAAGGCCAGTGCCCGATCGCGCGGCGCCGACATCATCGACCTTGGCATGGGCAATCCGGACCTGCCGACGCCCAAGGCCATCGTCGACAAATTGTGCGAGGTCGTGCGCGACCCGCGCACGCACCGCTATTCATCGTCGCGCGGCATTCCGGGCCTGCGCCGCGCCCAGGCCAATTACTATGCCCGCCGTTTCGGCGTGAAACTCGACCCGGACACGCAAGTGGTGGCGACGCTGGGCTCGAAGGAGGGCTTCGCCAATATGGCGCAGGCGATCACCGCGCCAGGCGACGTGATCCTGTGCCCAAACCCGACCTATCCGATCCACGCTTTCGGCTTCATCATGTCTGGCGGCGTCATCCGCTCGTTGCAGGTGGAACCGGACGACGGCTTCATTCCGGCGCTGGAGCGCGGCATCCGCCATTCGATCCCGAAGCCGCTGGCGTTGATCCTCAATTATCCGTCGAACCCGACGGCGCAGGTCGCCTCGCTCGATTTCTACAAGGAGGTGGTGGCCTTCGCCAAGAAGAACGACATCATCATCCTGTCTGACCTTGCCTATTCGGAAATCTATTTCGACGGCAATCCGCCGCCCTCGGTGCTGCAGGTGCCGGGCGCGATCGACGTGGCGGTCGAGTTCACCTCGATGTCGAAGACCTTTTCGATGCCCGGCTGGCGCATGGGTTTTGCCGTCGGCAACGAGCGGCTGATCTCGGCGCTGACGCGGGTGAAATCCTATCTCGACTACGGCGCCTTCACGCCGATCCAGGTGGCTGCCGCGCACGCGCTCAACGGCGACGGCGCCGATATCGCGGAAGTGCGCGACATCTACCACAAGCGTCGCGACGTCATGGTCGACGCCTTCAGCCGCGCCGGCTGGGTCGTCCCGGCGCCGGCGGCGTCGATGTTCGCCTGGGCGCCGATCCCGGAGCCGTTCAAGCATCTCGGCTCGCTCGAATTCTCCAAGCTTCTGATCGAGCACGCCGACGTGGCGGTGGCGCCGGGCGTCGGCTTCGGCGAGCATGGCGACGATCATGTGCGCATCGCGCTGGTCGAGAACGAGCACCGGATCCGGCAGGCGGCGCGCAACATCAAGCGCTTCCTGGCGTCCAGCGCCAAACAGCCCAACAATGTGGTGCCGCTCGCCGCGCATCGTTGAGTTGCCACAGATCACATCGACCAAATTCTTGAGGGGCGTCGCCGGACATGGCTGAAGCGTTGCGTGTTGGAATCGCCGGTCTCGGCACTGTCGGCGCTTCGGTGGCGCGCGTGCTGCGCGACAAGGCGGCGGAACTGACTCGGCAATGCGGCCGCGAGGTCGTCGTGTCGGCCGTTTCGGCCCGGGATCCCAAACGCGACCGCGGCGTCGATCTCGGCGCGGCCAAGTGGTTCGACGATCCGGTAAGAATGGCGCAGACCGCCGAGATCGATGTCTTCGTCGAATTGATCGGCGGCGACGAAGGGCCGTCGCATTCATCCGTGAAAGCGGCGCTTGAAGCCGGCCGCCACGTCGTCACCGCCAACAAGGCGCTGCTCGCCAAACATGGCGTGGCGCTGGCCGAGACCGCCGAGAAGAAGGGCGTACTGCTCAATTACGAGGCGGCGGTGGCGGGCGGCATTCCGGTCATCAAGACGATGCGCGAGGCGATGGCCGGCAATTCGGTGACCCGCGTCTTCGGCATCCTCAACGGCACCTGCAACTACATCCTGACCCGCATGGAAGCCGAGGGCCTGTCGTTCGACGACTGCCTGAAAGATGCGCAGCGGCTGGGCTATGCCGAGGCCGACCCGACCTTCGACATCGAGGGCCACGATACCGCGCACAAGCTGTCGATCCTGACCAGCCTTGCCTTCGGCACGAGGATTGCCGCCAACGACATCTACATGGAAGGCATTTCCAACATCAGCCAGGCCGACATCCGCGCGGCCGGCGATCTCGGCTACCGGATAAAGCTGCTCGGCGTCGCCCAGCGCACGGAAAGCGGTATCGAACAGCGCGTGCACCCGACCATGGTGCCGACGGCCTCGGTCATCGCGCAGGTGCACGGCGTCACCAATGCGGTGGCCATCGAAACCGATATCCTTGGCGAGCTTTTGCTCTCCGGTCCGGGTGCCGGCGGCAACGCCACCGCATCGGCGGTGGTCGGCGACATTGCCGACATCGCCAAGAGCCGGCCCGGCTTCCAGCACGGTCCGGTCTTCGGCCTGCCGGCGAAGGAATTGCGGCCGTACAAGAAGGCGCAGATGCGCAGCCATGCGGGCGGCTATTTCATCCGGCTGACCGTGCATGACCGCATCGGCGTCTTTGCCGCCATCGCCAAGCGCATGGCCGACAACGACATTTCGCTGGAATCGATCGTGCAGCATGCCGCCGGGCCGGATACCGCCTTGCAGAAGACAGTGATCCTCGTCACCCACGAGACGACGGAAGCGGCGGTCCGCAGGGCTGTCGACGGCATCACCAGGGACGATCATCTGACCGACAAGCCGCAGGTCATCCGCATCGAGCGGGCGGAATAGGCGTATCTCTTTTCTCCTTCAATCGATTGATATCGTTGTGTTTTCAAAAAAGACCCGCTGAGGTCTTGCTGTTGTCATGGAGCTTTGACACAACCGGCGCGCCTCTGGCGGGAGGCAATGTGCCAACGAGGATTGTCCACCGATGAACGTTGCCCAGAACATCGTCGCCGGCCTCGACCGGATACTCACAATGGAACTGGTGCGTGTCACCGAACGCGCCGCCGTTGCGGCAGCCAGATTGCGCGGACGCGGCGACGAAAAGGCCGCCGACCAGGTCGCGGTCGACGCGATGCGCGAAGAGCTCAACCGCCTCGCGATCAACGGCACGGTGGTGATCGGCGAAGGCGAGCGCGACGAGGCGCCGATGCTCTATATCGGCGAAGAGGTCGGTTCCGGCAAAGGCCCGGCGGTCGATATTGCGCTCGATCCGCTCGAAGGCACGACGATCTGCGCCAAGAACCTGCCCAATGCACTGGCGGTCATCGCCATTGCGGAAAAGGGCAGCCTTCTGTTCGCGCCCGACGTCTATATGGACAAGATCGCCATTGGCCCGGGTTATGCGGACGGCGTCATCGACATCGATGCCGCGCCCGCCGAAAACATCGCCAGCCTGGCAAGGGCCAAGGGCGTGGCGGTGTCGGAGATCACCGCCTGCATCCTCCACCGGCCGCGCCATGGCGCGCTGATCGAGGCGGTGCGCGCCACGGGCGCTGCGATCCGGCTGATCGGCGATGGTGACGTCGCCGGCGTCATCCATACCACCGATCCGGACGAAACCGGCATCGACATCTATCTCGGCACCGGCGGCGCGCCGGAGGGTGTGCTGGCGGCGGCAGCGTTGCGTTGCACCGGCGGCCAGATGCAGGGAAGGCTGATCCTCGACACGCCGCAAAAGCTGGCGCGCGCGGCGAAGATGGGCATCCTCGATCCGAAGCGGGTCTACCGCGCGCAAGACATGGCGCGCGGCGACGTGCTGTTCGCGGCAACCGGCGTGACCGACGGCAACATGCTGGCCGGCGTCAAGTTCGGCCGCAATTTTATCACCACGCATACGATCGTGCTGCGCTCGTCGTCGCGCACCGTGCGCGAGATCAAGGCCAGGCACCAGGATCTGGAAAAGTTTTGATTCCCGACTCGGCTGGCCGTCGCATATCGTGAGAAATGACAATCCGCAGACGGCGCGTCGCATGACGGGCGAAAACCGTATCTTCCTCGATGTCAGGCAGTCGGCATCAGGTGTTTCCTGGGAGCACCGGTTGACCGAGCGGCAGGACATGACCGCGCTTGCCATAGCGCAAGGCTATGGCGTGCCGGACATCGTTGCGCGCGTGCTTGCCGGGCGCGGCGTGACCGCCGAGCAGACCGAGCGGTTCCTGGATCCGACCATCCGCGATCTTTTGCCGGACCCGGCGTCGCTGACTGACATGGACAAGGCCGCCGCCCGCATCGCCGGGGCAGTCGTTGCCAGGGAAAAGGTGGCGATCTTCGGCGACTACGATGTCGACGGCGCCGCCTCGTCGGCGCTGCTCAAGCGGTTCCTCACGCATTTCTCGGTGCCTGCGGAGATCTACATACCGGACCGTATCTTCGAAGGGTACGGCCCCAACCCGGAAGCGATGCGTGAACTCGTCTCGCGCGGCGCGACGCTGATCGTCACCGTCGATTGCGGCACCAACAGCGCCGTATCCATCGACGCGGCGAACGCTGGCGGCGCCGATGTCGTGGTGCTCGATCATCACCAGCTCGGCGGTCCGCCGCCGGCAGCGGTTGCGGTCGTCAATCCCAATCGCGAGGACGACCTTTCGGGGCAGGGCCATCTTTGTGCCGCCGGCGTCGTCTTCCTGGCGCTGGTGCAGACGGCGAAGATCCTGCGCGGCCGGTTGCCGGATGCCGCACCGCCGGACCTGCTCGGCTTGCTCGACCTCGTTGCCCTGGCCACCGTTTGCGACGTGGTGCCGCTGACCGGCGTCAACCGCGCCTTCGTGGTCAAGGGACTGCAGATCGCACGCCAGCAGAGGAACGAAGGATTGGCGGCATTGGCGCGGGTCTCGCGCATCGGCGAGCCGGTCAGCACCTTTCATCTGGCCTATCTGATCGGCCCGCGCATCAATGCCGGTGGGCGCATCGGCGACGCAGCACTCGGCAGCCGCCTGCTCGCCACCGACGATCCCGTCGAGGCCCGCACCATCGCCGAGACGCTGGACCGGCTCAATCAGGAGCGGCAGCAGATGGAACTGGAAATGCTGGCCGCGGCACGCGTCGAGGCCGATGCCGAGCTTGCCGGCGGCAACGGGCCAGCCATCGTCGTCACCGCCAGCTCCAACTGGCATCCCGGCATCGTCGGCCTGCTGGCCTCGCGGCTCAAGGACCATGCGCGCCGACCGGCTTTCGCCATCGCCTTCAACGCCAATGGTGTCGGCACCGGGTCGGGCCGTTCGGTGACGGGCTTCGATCTTGGCCGGCTGGTGCGCGAGGCGGCCATTGCCGGGCTGATCGTCAAGGGCGGCGGCCATGGCATGGCGGCCGGCATCACGGTGGAGCGGGCGAAACTTGGCGCGCTCAGGGCCTTCTTCGAGGAACGAGCGGCGGCCGAGGTGTTCCGGCTGCAAGGCGAGGAAAGCCTGGCGATCGACGGCGCGCTGGCCGCCGAGGGCGCGACGCTTGGCCTGCTCGATGCACTGGAGAAAGCCGGCCCGTTCGGCGCCGGGCATGTCGCACCGGTCTTCGCGCTGCCGCGCCATCGCCTTGCCGATGCGAGGCCGGTCGGCACCAATCACATCCGCGCCGAGTTGCAGTCGGAAAGCGGTGGCCGCATCCAGGCGATCGCGTTTCGCGCCGTCGACACGGCGCTCGGCGAATTCCTGTTCAAGAACAGGGGCAAGCCGGTGCATGTCGCCGGTTCGCTGTCGGGCAATCACTGGAACGGCAACCGCACGGTGCAGTTCCGCATCGTCGATGCTGCACGCGCCTGAGGATAGCTTCCGTTTTCTGCGCGGACCTTCAGTTCGGATCGCGCTTCAGGCCAGAACCGCCTGCAGGCGGGCCAACTCGTCGATCTGGGCCATTGTCACCTGATAGCCGATGCGGATCGCCTCGTCGGCGCGATGGAATTCGGTCAGGCCGATGTGGCTGAGTTTTGGCTGCAGCGACATATCGGGCGGGTCGCCGGCAAGTCGCGCCCGCGAAATGCGATCCTGGATGATGTTGAAGGCTTCGACCATAACGCCGGTGATGCCGAGCCGTGTCTGGTACTGGTGCCCTGTGTCGATCAGGCCGGGCCTTGGCGCGTCCTTCTCGACGACCAATTCGCCGGCGCTATGCTTGATGACGGCGGCGCGGCCGAACAGATCGTAGTGAAGGTTCACCGCGACCACGAGCGGCTGCTCGTAGGCGCGGCAGACCGAGACCGGGACCGGATTGACCAGCGCGCCGTCGACCAGCACGCGCCCGTTGCAACTGACCGGTTCGAATACGCCGGGCAGGGCGTAGGAGGCGCGCATGGCGGTGATCAGCGAGCCGCCCGACAGCCAGATTTCATGGCCGGTGCGGATCTCCGTGGTGACGCAGACGAAAGGTTTTGGCAGATCCTCGAAACGGATGCCGGCCATGTGCTCGCGCAGCCGTGCATCGAGCTTCATGCCGCCGAACAGTCCGCTGCCGCGCAGATTGAGATCGAGAAGACCAAAAATACGCCGCTTGGTCAGGCTCCTGGCGAATTCTTCCAACTCATCCAGCTTGCCGGCAAGGTAGCAGCCGCCGACCAGCGCGCCGATCGAGGTGCCCGCGATCATCGACACTTCGATGCCGGCTTCGTCGAGCGCGTGCAGTACGCCGATATGGGCCCAGCCACGCGCGCAGCCGCCGCCCAGCGCCAGCGAAATGCCTGTTTTCCTGGCGGGGCTCTTTTCGGATGCACCGGCGGACGATGACAGGCCATTGGCCTCCCGAACGTCAGGTCTGTTATGCAATGACGCCCATTCGAGCATCACAATCTCCCTTGTCCCGCGGCTAAATTATCTGCAGGCCGTATCGAAATCATGAATATACGTGATTGCAGTTCGGCGAATGGTTCAAATAGATGGTTCATGAGGCTTTCGATACGTTTCTTGCGCATCGAACAGCGGCTTGCTGCCATCGCTGGCAAGCGTCCCCTTGCCGTCGATCAGTCCCACCGTCCGATAAAAGCAGGAACGCCGGCCGGTGTGGCAGGTTGCGTCGTGGCCCATCACTTTGACGCGCAGCCATATTGCGTCCTGGTCACAATCCGTGAGCATCTCGACGATTTTCTGGACATTCCCGGACGTTTCGCCCTTCTTCCACAGAGCGCTGCGCGAGCGCGACCAGTAGTGGGCAATGCCGGTTTCCAGCGTCAGCGCCAGCGCTTCGGCGTTCATATGCGCGACCATCAGCAGCATGCCGTCTTCGGCATCGGTGACGACGACGGTGACCAGGCCGCCGGCATCGAAGCGCGGCGAAAAGACCGTGCTTTCTTCCAGTGTTTTCTTGTCTGATGGAGCTTTTCGAAATTTCACTGCCGACATCGCCGGTCCTTGTTCAGAGCCTCGCCCAGTCCGAAAGGATCGGAATGGGCGAGGCTCTGTCTTGTTGTTTGGCCATGATCTGATCCGAGAACCGGTTCTCATTTCTCGCGACCATGGCTGGCGGCCGGCGAGGCTCGTTCAGCCCCTGCCGCCGCGCACCATGGTGACGAAACGGACCTGTTCCTCGGGCGTGTCCTTAAAGACGCCGGTGAAGGTCGAGGTCAGCGTCGTGGAGCCTTCCTTGCGGATGCCGCGCATGGCCATGCACATATGCTCGGCTTCGAGCATGACGGCGACGCCGCGAGGATTGAGCACATCCTGGATGACGCCGGCGATCTGTGCGGTCATCGCTTCCTGGGTCTGCAGGCGCTGGGCAAAGATATCGACGACGCGGGCGATCTTGGACAGGCCGACGACCTTGCCGTCCGGCAGATAGCCGACATGCGCCTTGCCGATGATCGGCACCATGTGGTGCTCGCAATGCGAATGGAACGTTATATCCTTGACGAGGACAAGGTCGTCATAGCCGGCGACTTCCTCGAAGGTGCGGCCGAGTTCTTCGGCCGGGCACTTGTCGTAGCCGCCGAACATTTCACGATAGGCCTTCACCACACGCTTTGGCGTATCGACCAGGCCCTCCCGGTCCGGATTGTCGCCGGTCCAGCGCAACAGCGTGCGCACCGCGGCCTCGGCTTCGGCTTCGGTCGGCCGATCGGTGACCGGCTTTTCCATATAGGCAGAAGGGGGCATGAATTTCTTGATGACGGCATCCATAAAGGCGTCTCCCGTAGTTCCCCTCTCAGGAGGAACGAGTTGAACGGACCACGACCTTTCGGGTGTTAGAAACGTGCCCTGTTTCCAGCCCGTAAGCGGCGTGAAGTGAATTGAGCAGGGACGCGGTCGTTGGTCGCCTTGTCCATACCCGAGTACCAGCATTATATATGATCGTTGCGAGCGAAAGGAAGGCCGCCTGCGGCAATCGCTGTTCGCTCGGCGGCAACGGATTGGAAAAATATGATCGACGACGTCTACAATGCGAAAATTCTGGGATTTGCCGGGAATATCGCGCGGATCGGCCGGCTCGACCATCCCGATGCAACCGCGCGCGCGCATTCCAAGCTGTGTGGCTCGACGGTGACCGTCGATCTGAAGATGGATGACGGCATCGTCACCGATTTCGCCCATGACGTCAAAGCCTGCGCGCTTGGCCAGGCGTCGTCCTCAATCATGGCGCAGCATGTCGTCGGCGCCAGCGCGGATGAATTGCGCAGCGTTCGCGAGACCATGCTGAAGATGCTGAAGGAAAACGGCGCGCCGCCACAAGGCCGCTTCGCCGACCTCAGATACCTCGAACCGGTGCGCGACTACAAGGCGCGCCATGCCTCGACCATGCTGACCTTCGATGCGGTGGTCGACGCGATCGGCCAGATCGAGAAGAAGCGCGCCGAACAGGCGGCGTAGCCGTCAAATGGCGACGGATCACACGCATCAGCGGCCGCGATACACGCGCAACTGGCCAGGTCCCTGGCGCAAGACGCCCGGCCGAATTTTGGGCACCTCGCTCGTGCGTTTTTATCAGCTGACGCTGTCCGGCTTTGTCGGCAATTCCTGCCGGCATTTGCCGACCTGCTCCGAATACGCGCACGAAGCGATTGCCCGCCATGGGCTATGGGCCGGCGGCTGGATGGGTTTTTTCCGCGTGCTGCGCTGCGGGCCGGGCGGAACGCATGGCATCGACCGGGTGCCGGAGGTGCTGGCCGAGCGCTATGCCTGGTTCACGCCCTGGCGGTACTGGCGGATCGGAAAGAAGCGCAGTGATCCGGAACCCGATGCCGGTGGGGCGTAAGCTCTGCAAACAGAGCAGGATCTTTACGATTTGCTAAGGTTAACCGCACGTTGCCCATTTAAGACAAAATCGAGACAAGCCGCCTCGCTAAGCCGCTCCTGATAGCCATCAGGAGAGATTGCCAATGCGCCAGATAGACCGCCGTCCATTCGTTTTCGCCGTGGTTATCTACCTTCTGGCCTGGTTTTTGGGTTTTCCGATCCGCGCACAATCGGCGCCGCTGGGGGAGGTCGAATGCACGCTGATCCTGGATGCTGCAAGCGGTGAAACGCTGTATCGGGACGGGGTCTGCGACCAGCGCTTCAGCCCCGCCTCGACTTTCAAGGTCCCATTGGCCCTGATCGGCTATGATTCGGGAATCCTGAGCGACGAGCACACGCCGGCTTGGGACTACAAGCCCGAGTTCAAGGCGGTCAAGCGGGACCAGAAAACCGTAGACCCGACGATCTGGGAAAAGGATTCGGTGCTGTGGTTTTCGCAGGAAATCACCCGCCGGCTCGGCAGCGAGCGGTTTGCCGGCTACGTCTCGAAATTCGACTACGGCAATACCGATGTTGCCGGCATTGCCGGCAGGAATGATGGCCTCACCCGGTCCTGGGTGAATTCTTCCCTTGAGATATCGCCGGTCGAACAGGTGAATTTCCTGCGCCGGCTGCTTGCCGGCGAACTGCCGGTTTCGGCCAAAGCCCACGCGATGACCAAGGCGATCTTGCCGACCTTCCGGTCAGGTGGCTGGACGGTGCAGGGCAAGACCGGGACCACCAGGCTTGGCGAAAGCGCCGACAAGGGCCCGCTTGGCTGGCGCTCGCTTGGCTGGTTTGTCGGCTGGGCGAACAAGGATGCGCGCAGCATCGTCTTTGCCCGCCTGGTAATCGATACGAAACGTTCCGATACGCCGAAGGGTCCTCAGACGCGGACGATATTCCTGAAAGAGCTGCCGAATCTCATCAACAAGAGCAAGTGATCGGCCATTCGCCTTTACGGCACGAAAATCTGCCCATAAAAGACTGCCGCCGGACGCATCCGGCTTTTTACTTTATGCATGTCGGTCGAGCCAAAACCGCTGCACACTTTGGGCGACATGCATTTCACCACCCGCGCTCGTTTGCGGGACTGGATAGGAGAATTTTATGCTGAATTCCGTTTCCCTGACATTTCCCGATGGCTCCGCCCGCGACTACGATGCGGCGATGACCGGCGCCGGCCTGGCGGAATCGATCTCCAAGTCGCTGGCCAGGAAGGCGGTCGCCTACTCGATCGATGGCGTGGTGCGCGATCTTTCCGACCCGCTCGGCAAGTCCGGCAAGATCGAGATCATCACCCGCGAGGATCCGCGCGCGCTGGAGCTCATCCGCCATGACGCAGCGCACGTGCTGGCCGAAGCCGTGCAGGAATTGTGGCCGGGTACGCAGGTGACCATCGGCCCGGTGATCGACAACGGCTTCTACTATGATTTTGCCCGCAACGAGCCGTTCACGCCCGACGATTTCCCGGTGATCGAGAAGAAGATGCGCGAGATCATCGCGCGCAACAAGCCGTTCACCAAAGAGGTGTGGTCGCGTGAGAAGGCGAAAAAGATCTTTGCTGACAAGGGCGAGCGCTACAAGCTGGAACTGATCGACGCCATTCCCGAAGATCAGGACCTCAAGATCTATGCGCAGGGCGATTGGTTCGACCTCTGCCGCGGCCCGCACATGGTCTCGACCGGACAGATCGGCAGCGCCTTCAAGCTGATGAAGGTGGCCGGCGCCTATTGGCGCGGCGATTCGAACAATCCGATGCTGACCCGCATCTACGGCACGGCCTGGGCCGATCAGGCGCAGCTCGATGCCTATCAGACCATGCTGGAGGAAGCCGAAAAGCGCGACCACAGGAAGCTCGGCCGGGAGATGGACCTGTTCCATTTCCAGGAGGAGGGGCCGGGCGTCGTCTTTTGGCATGCCAAGGGCTGGAGGCTGTTCCAGAACCTGGTCAACTACATGCGTCGCCGCCTCGACGAGCAGGGTTATCAGGAAGTCAACGCGCCGCAAGTGCTCGACAAGAGCCTGTGGGAGACGTCAGGTCACTGGGGCTGGTACCGGGACAATATGTTCAAGGTGACGGTTGCCGGCGACGATACCGACGACGACCGGATGTTTGCACTGAAGCCGATGAACTGCCCCGGCCACGTCCAGATCTTCAAGCACGGGCTGAAGTCCTACCGCGATCTGCCGGTAAAACTTGCGGAATTCGGCAATGTGCATCGCTATGAGCCGTCCGGCGCGCTGCATGGGCTGATGCGCGTGCGCGGCTTTACCCAGGACGATGCCCACATCTTCTGCACCGAGGAACAGCTCGCCGACGAATGCATCAAGATCAACGACCTGATCCTGTCGACCTATGCCGATTTCGGCTTCGATGAAATCACCGTCAAGCTGGCGACCCGTCCCGAAAAACGGGTCGGCACCGACGCGATGTGGGATCATGCCGAGGGCGTGCTGCAGGACGTGCTCGACAAGATCGCGGCGCGGTCGGGCAACCGGATCAAGACCGGCGTCAATCCGGGCGAGGGCACGTTCTACGGGCCAAAATTCGAATATGTGCTGAAGGACGCCATCGGCCGCGACTGGCAATGCGGGACCACGCAGGTCGATTTCAACCTGCCGGAACGGTTCGGCGCCTTCTACATCGGCTCGGATTCGGAAAAAAAGCAGCCGGTGATGGTGCATCGCGCCATCTGCGGTTCGATGGAGCGCTTCCTCGGCATCCTGATCGAGAACTATTCCGGCCATTTCCCGCTGTGGTTCGCACCGCTGCAAGTGGTGGTCGCAACGATCACCTCCGATGCCGACGATTACGCGCAAAAGGTCGTCGCGCAGCTGAAGGCGGCTGGACTGCTGGCGGAAGCCGATCTTCGCAACGAGAAGATCAACTACAAGGTCCGCGAGCACAGCCTGGCCAAGGTTCCGGTCATCCTCGTCTGCGGCAAGCGCGAGGCGGAGGAAGAGACGGTCAACATCCGCCGGCTCGGCTCGCGCGACCAGGAGTCGCTTGGCCTTGGCCAGGCAGTGGCAATGCTTGCCGAAGAGGCGGTGACGCCCGACCGCAAGCGCAAACGAGCGGCCTGAGTTCAGCCGGATTGTCGATGAAATGGCGGTGGAGCGATCCACCGCCATTCACATGCACGCCATTCACATGCCCGCCATTTCACACGCTTGTCACGCCGGTCTTGTAACGAGCCTCATGCTCAAGCTGAAGATGCGCGAAAGACCGTTTCCCGAGCTTTCCTATGCCAGCCCGCATCAGCCGGCATTGACGCGCTGGTTCATCCACTCCATTGAAGGCCTGTCCGGCCGCGATCGCTTCGCGGCGCTCTATGACTTTTGGCGCCGTCATGTGGTGCCGAGCGGCGAGCGCGTGTTCAGCCGCATGCTGGAGCTGATCGATGTCAGGGTGCGGACCACCGGCCAATGGCCGCCGGAAAAATTGCCCGACACGCCGCTGGTGATCGTCGCCAACCACCCGTTCGGCATCGGCGACGGCATTGCGGTGCTGTCGCTGGCCGAGCAGCTTCAGCGCCCGTTCCGTGTCATGATCCACAAGGATCTGCTCAAGATTCGCGAGATAGAGCCCTATTCGCTGCCGATCGACTTTTCCGAGACCAAGGACGCGCTCCGGAACAACATGGCGGTGCGCCATGAGGCGGTGCGGCTGCTGAAAGACGGCGTCATCATCGTCGTCTTCCCCGCGGGCGGCGTCGCCACCGCGCCGAAAGGTTTTGGCCGGGCGCGCGACCTGCCGTGGAAGATGTTTCCGGCGCGTCTCGTTAGGGATGCCAAGGCGTCGGTTGTCCCAATGCACTTTTCCGGCCAGAACGGGCGGCTGTTCCACCTGGTCAGCGGACCCATGAACCTGGCCGAGCGTGACGGGCGCGTGGCGAAGTTCGTCGGCAGGGCTTCGCTGACGCTGCGTACTTCGCTGCTCATCCACGAATTCGGTCGGCTGTCCGGCAAATCGATCGACGTGCGCGTCGGCGACGTGCTGGGATGGGACGAACTGGAGCAGGTGCGCGACCGCAAGGCTTTGCTCGAGCGGCTTTACCGGGCTGTTTTCGATCTGGCTCCGGCGGAACCGCGCGACCGCGGCCAGTTTCTGCCGCGACGCATGCGCAACGCCGCCTGATCGGCAAATCATACGCTGCTGGACCGGTTCCCGCACAGGGGTTCGGACGTCTAGTCCGCGCCTTCTTGAGGATCGATCGCCGAGGCTTCCGTGGCCAAAACCTGGATTTCCTGGTTCTGCCCGGCCACGACCGTAAAATCTTTCTGGTAGATGCGGTCGCGGTTCTTGGCGATGATGGTGTAGTCGCCCTCGGCAAGCACCATCGAAGCAAAGGCGCCGACGGTTTCCTGGATGGGGTCGCCGGATTCGTTGAGCAACGACCAGGAGGTGTCGGCGATCGCCTCTCCGCCCGGCTCGCGCACCAGCTTCATGGTCATCTCCGCCGCACGATGCTCGACGGCCGCTTCGGTCAGCTTGCCGGCCTCGACGCGGATATCGGAGCGGATGACCGCATTCACCGAGCCATAGGTCGAGACGACATGATAGACGCCCGCGTTCAGCCGCACGACGCTGTTCGGCTCGACGTCGGGTATGATCAGGGCGCGATCGTGATTGGCTTCGGCCTGGCCTTCATAGATCGAAAAGCGCAGTTTCTTCGGCGGTATGCGCACCCCGCCCGACAGCACGGCGTCGAGCTTGAGTCCGCCGGCATCGAGCACGAGGCTTTCGCGCTTGGCGTCCTTGCCGACGGTGATGCGCTTTGTGGCGCCGGCCCGGCCGTAAGAGGCGTGGACCAGATAGCTGCCGGGCTCGAGCTGGAACACCGCGCTGCCGCCATGGGCGGAGGCGACCATCGGCAGCTTGCCGTCGCCGGTGGGGTCGGGCCTGAAGACGCGCCAGACGATGCCGCGCGTGATGTCGGCGCCCTTGTCGGTCAATTGCGCCGACAGCGTGATCGCCCCGCTGCTCGCCGCTGCCAGCGGTGCCTCGCTTTTCGGAGGCGCATAGTTCGACATTCCGGGAAGTTTCAGATCACCGAGGCCGTCCGCATCCTGCGCGACGGCAAGCGAAACCGGCACCATCAACAGTGCGGCAGCGAGCCAGATCGGGAAAAGTCGCAATGTCCCCTCAAACATGGCTTGCGTTGAAGCCCAAGGCGGTGGCAATTTCAAGGCTCAAAAGTCCGATCAGCTTCTACTGGAGGGCTCTTTGTGCGGCGCGCCGCGCCAAGCCCGAGCCGCCCGATGCCCCGATGGTGCGCTTCAGCTCAAATTCCAAGGAGACTTGCGCCCATGGCGTCGCCGATCATCGACTTTCTGCTGACCCGAAATTCCGCGCCGATCCCGGAGTTGAAGGAACCGGCGCCCAGCGACGCTGACATCGCGACGATGATTGCCGCCGCCTCGCGGGTGCCGGACCACGGCCGGCTCGAGCCGTGGCGCTTCATCCTGTACCGGGGCGAGGCGCGCGTCGAGATCGGCAAGAAGCTGGCGGCCCTTGCCGCACAGCGCGAAGGGCCGCTGCCGGAAGGCCGCCATAACCAGGAACTGGCGCGCTTTTCGCGCGCGCCTCTGGTGATCGGCGTGGTGTCGAGCCCGAAGGAAAACCCAAAAATCCCGCAATGGGAGATGTTCCTGTCCGGCGGCATGGCGGCGATGAACCTGATGCTATCAGCCAATGCGCTGGGCTATGGCACCAACATG
The DNA here is from genome assembly GCF_055811735.1 of Mesorhizobium sp. WSM4850. Classification (NCBI taxonomy): domain Bacteria; kingdom Pseudomonadati; phylum Pseudomonadota; class Alphaproteobacteria; order Hyphomicrobiales; family Phyllobacteriaceae; genus Mesorhizobium; species Mesorhizobium sp. WSM4850. The sequence goes on from NZ_JBVVPV010000041.1 coordinate 32,473, forward strand.
ATCAGCAACTGGTATTCCGACGTGCCGGAGGGCAGGGCGATCCTGGGGCTGGCGCCGCATGAGCGGGTGGTCGGCTTCATCCATATCGGCTCCTATCAGGGGCCGGCGCCCGAGCGGCCGCGGCCGGATCCGGCAAAGCTCTATGGCGATTATGCAGGGCCATGGGTGGGCTGAATGTTCTACGAGCCGTCTAAAGGCCACGGGCTGCCGCATGACCCGTCTAAGGCGATCGTGGCGCCACGGCCGATCGGCTGGATCTCGACGGTGAACAAGGCCGGCGAGGTCAACCTCGCCCCCTATTCATTCTTCAATGCGTTTTCGACGCGGCCCTTCATCGTCTGGTTTTCATCCGAAGGCGAGAAGGACAGCGCCACATTCGCCGAAGAAACGGGCGAGTTCGTCGCCAATCTCGTCAGCCGCGATCTCGCTGAAAAAATGGTCCGCACCGCGGTCGATGCGCCGCGCGGCGTCACCGAATTCGACTATGCCGATCTCGCCATGGCGCCGTCGCGGCTGGTTGCGCCACCCCGCGTGGCGGCGGCGCCCGCGGCGCTTGAATGCCGGGTGACGGAGATCATGCGTCCAAAGGCGCTGGACGGGACACCGACCGGCGCCATCGTCGTTGCCGGCGAAGTCGTCGGTGTGCATATCGACGATGCCTTCCTGAAAGACGGCATCTTCGATATCGTCAGGGCGGGCAATGTCGGCCGTCTCGGCTATATGGATTATGCCAGCGTCAGCGAGATCTTCTCGCTGCGCCGGCCTCATTGGGGAAAAGACTAGGCTGGGAAAATATTAGGCCGAAATCCCTGCCGCCCTGGCGCGTGCCAGAAGCCGCTCTGCCAGCTTGAGATGCGGCCGGTCGTACATCTTGCCGCCGATGCCGACGACGCCGGGATTTCCAGCCGCCTCGAATGCCTGGACGATCGCCAGGGAGTGTTTCACCGCCTCGGTCGACGGCGTGAAGGCGGCGTTGATGACAGGCACCTGCGCCGGATGGATCGCCATCTTGCCGGTGAAGCCGTCGCGCTCGGCCTCGGCGCATTCCGCCGCGAAGCCGGTCATGTCGCGAAAATCTGGGAAAACCGTGTCGATCGCCGCGACTTCCGCGTCACCGGCGGCGAGGATGGTCATGGTGCGGGCGAAGCGGAACACATCGGTGTAGCGGCCATTCTCGTCGCGGGCCGTGCGCGCACCGATTGCTGCCGAGAGATCTTCCGCACCCCAGGTCACGCCGACAAGCCGCACACTTGCCTTGGCGTAGCTCGCGGCCGCCAGCACGCCGGCAGCTGTTTCGGTGATGATCGGCAGGATTTTTATCGCACCGTCCGGCACCCCGCTTTCGGCCTCGTGCACCCTGAGCTTGGCCGAGAGCTGCTGGACATCCTGTCCGCTGTTCGACTTCGGCAGCATGATGCCGTCGGGTTTCACTGGCACGAGTGCCGCCAGATCGTCATCCGCCAGGCCGGTCGAGAGATCGTTGATGCGGACATAGATTGCGGAACTGGTTTGATGCCCGTGTTCGGTGATGAAGCGTGCGGCGATATCGCGGGCCAAGGTTTTGTTTTGTGGCGCGACCGAATCCTCGAGATCGACGATGACCACGTCGGCGTCGGCGCCAATCGCCTTTTCCAGCTTCTTTTCCGAATCGCCGGGAACGAACAGCAGCGAGCGCATCGGTCAGGCCTTCTTCATCATCATCGCCTGCCTCGTGCATTTGGCGACGAGCACGTCGTCCTGGTTGTAGGCGCGGTGCTCGAATTCGACGATGCCGCGGTCCGGCTTCGACCTGGAGTCGCGCACCGACACCACCGTCGTCTCGACGCGGATGGTGTCGCCGTGGAAGACCGGATGCGGAAACACCGTCTCCTTCATGCCGAGATTGGCAACGGTGGTGCCGACGGTGATGTCGTTCACCGAAATACCGATCATCAGGCCCAGCGTGAACAGCGAATTGACCAGCGGCTTGCCCCATTCGCTTTTGGCGGCGAAATCGAAATCGATGTGCAGCGGCTGCGGGTTCAGCGTCATTACCGAGAACAGCATGTTGTCGCTTTCGGTGACGGTTTTCCGCAGCGTGTGCTGGAAGACGTGGCCGACGACGAACTCTTCCAGATAAAGCCCGGCCATGGTCGATCTCCTCCGCTGCCGCATCGCCCCGAAAATCGGAATCGATTTTTTGGACAGTACGATGCTTCAAAGTGTTAGCGTGCTTTGTGCGTCCGAAAGCGCGCAAGTCGCTCTAAGGGTTGATAGGCGCTGCCTACCGCGCTCGCAAGCCAGTTAACAAAGAGGGGCAGTTAACAAAGATGGTGAACCGTTCGTAAACCATTTCTGCCTACGGTCTTCACTGGGGCGGGAACGGACTCGGGCTAGGGGCATAGCGGACGGCATGGTTGTTTCGCATTTCCTGAAATGGATTCATACGGCAAGGGTCTCTGAGCGCGCCGCGGCAGCAAGCGCATTGGCCCGCGCCTACATCAATGCCGAACTGCCTTTCGAGGATCGCTGCGCGGCGGAGGCGGCGCTGACGCTGCTGCTCGACGATGCCTCGTCGAAAGTGCGGCTGGCGATGGCAGAGGCGCTGTCGATGAGCCATCACGCGCCGCTGCAGATCATCAGCGCGCTGGCGTCCGATCAGCCGGAAGTCGCCAGCCTGGTGCTGGCACGTTCGCCGCTGCTTACCGATGCCGATCTGACCGACCGGGTTGCCGGCGGCCAGAAGGCGATCCAGAAACTGATCGCCGATCGTCCGCGCGTCTCCATGGCGGTCGCCGCCGCGATCGCCGAAATCGGGGAGCCGGAAGCCTGCGCCACGCTTCTCGCCAACAGCGGCGCCGACATCGCTTCGCTCAGCTTCCGCCGTATCGCCGAACGCCATGGCCATCTGCCTTCGCTGCGCGAAGCGCTGATATCGGATGCGCGTCTGCCCGCTGACTGCCGGCATATGCTGCTGATAAAAGTTGGTGAAACGCTCAAGGGTTCGCCGCTGGTCCTGGCGCTGATGGGCCGTGCCAGAACCGAGCGCGTCATGCGCGACGCCTGCGTCAAGGCTTCCCTGACGCTGATCGAAGGCACGCGCCAGGAAGAACATGCGGCGCTCATCGAGCATCTGCGCCTGCGCGGCGACCTGACCGCAAGCTTCATCATTCGCACCATCGCGCACGGCAAGGTCGATTTCTTCGGCTCGGCGCTGGTCGCGCTCAGCCAGCAATCCGAACAACGGGTGAGGGCGCTGCTGGCCGGCGGGCACGACGTGGCGCTGCAGGCGCTGCTCCGCAGCGCTGGCCTGGCCGCGGCCACGCACGCCATCATCCTGCGCGCGCTGAAGGTCTGGCGCGAGGTCGCCAATGGCAAGCGCCTCGCCGGCGTCCAGGAAGTCAGCTGGCTGATGCTGAAGGAATTGGGCGGGCAGTCCGCCGAAGGCGATCTCGCCGAATTGGTCAAATCGATCCACCTCGATGCGCTGCGCGAAAACGCGCGCGGTCACGCGCTGGCGATCGCTGCTGCCTAGTGGTGAAAATCTGACGGTTGATTCCCAAATCGAATTGCAGCAATGGGTGAAGAGCAGTCCTTGCGGCAGTTGCAAACTCAGCGGGAGATTGGCGACAACCCGAGAACGTCCTGCATGTCGTATTCGCCGGGTTCATGGTCTGAAACCCAGCGTGCGGCAGTCAACGCACCGCGCGCGAACATGCCGCGATCCAAAGCGGAATGCGACAATGTCAGAATCTCTTCGTCGGCGGCAAATACCACACTGTGCTCTCCAACGATGCCGCCGCCTCGCAATACGGAAAACCCGATTTCACCAAGCGCTCGCTCGCCAATAATACCATCGCGCCCGCGCCGTTCGACGGGAGCAAGCGGAACGCCCCGACCACTGGCCGCTGCTTCGCCTAGCATCAGCGCCGTTCCAGATGGTGCATCGATCTTCCGGCGATGGTGAGCTTCATGGACCTCGATATCCCAAACTTCAGCTGGGAAAGAGCGCGCGGCGCGCTCAACTAGGCCCACCAGCATGTTCACGCCAAGGGAGAAGTTGCCTGAACGCACGATCGCTATTTTACGTGCCGCCTCGGCGATCCGAGCGAGGTGAGTGTCCTCAAACCCTGTCGCGCCGATCACCATTGCTGGTCGACCCATCGCGGCGCACTTTTCTGCAAGCGCCGCCGATGCTTGGCCGGTCGTGAAATCCACGACGACATCCGCAGCGCGGAGCGCTGCGTCAACATCAATCAATCCGTCGACGACTTTTTCGGGGCGTCCGAAGCCTCCTACGAGCGAAAAGGCAGGTGCTGCGGCCACAGCAGCGAGTAATGCTCTGCCCATGTGGCCCTGCGCGCCAGCGACAGCGATTCTAATAGCAGGCACCAATGTTCTTCCCTTAGCAACATCCAGATTAAAATCGACGGTTTCGTATCGATTTTGTACCGTCGCAGAAGTGGCGCATCGGGACAACGTCTAAGGTCCGCAACGGGGTGATGGAAAGCGGCCTTGCGGCACAAGAGTCTGTCTGGATCAGCGTCCAAGCGTTTCACTCAGGAAAACGTGTGAATCCTGAAACGAGCGATTGGCGGCGAGTTCATTGTATTGCAGGAAGTGGCCGAAAGACGAGATGCCCGTTTTCAGGTTCTCGGCGTCGAATGCGTGCGGGGCGTCCGGGTAGACGATGAGTTTGACGGGGCTCCCTTTGCCGCTGCGTTGCTCCATCATTTTCCGGCAGGCCGCCGCCGGGGTCCAATCGTCGCGTTCGCCGACTAGGATCAAGGTCGGAACGGCCATCTCACCACTCGTTACCGAGCATGAGGGGTAGTAGGCAATCGCAGCTTGGAATTTCTGCTTCATAAGCGCTTCCGCAGCGCCAAGCTGGACGGCTTGCAGCACAGCGATTCCGCCAGCGGAGAACCCCATCAGCGCGACGCGTCGGGAGTCGACGAAGCCGAGCGTCGTGAGGAATTCCAAGGCGCCGTAGGCGTCGTTGACCCGAGCGGAAAACAGTCGGTTGCAGGTATGCCGGATGCCGCGCGTCGTGAAACTGTCGACGGCCAATACGACATACCCCCAGGACGACAATCTCCTTGACCAGGCCTCTCTTTCTCGGAGGCCAAGGCCGGCACAGCCGTGAAGCAGGACGACAGCCGGGAACGGTCCATCCCCCGCTGGGCGTCCCAGGAATCCTTGTATCGGCACGCCGGGAAAAATCATTGGTTCTTCGCCTCGCTGCCGCGCCATGCGCGTCTGAAACGGTGTCGGCTGGGATGTGGCGCTTTTGAACTTCACCAACTGGTCGGCATGCGAATGAAAAACTCCAAGACAACCAATGATACCGCACAAGAGTAGTCTGGCTGCCTTTCGAAGGAAGGCTGGTAGGCCAAAGGTCTCGATCCAGCGGGCGTGCATCTCGACTCCAGTCCCTCAGACTTCTTATCGACCGAGCTTATGCGCTGACCGGCAAGGTCGTCTCGCGTCCTTCCACATGGGTACAAGCGTCAGGTCTTCACCACTAGCTTGGGTTTGGTAGCCGCGATTGCGTTGCGTTGTAGGCGCAAAAAACTGCTACTATTTTAGGGCCATGCACGATTTTGCTTCGAAACGACTTAAGGTTCCGGCAGAGATCAAGCCGTTGATCGATGAGATCAGGCTTCGGTTGAGCCCCGATTCTATATGGCTGTTCGGCAGCCGAGCGCGGGGCGACAATCGACTCGACAGCGACTGGGAATTCTCGTTGCTTTGCCCGACGACGCCACGCCGGAACTGCTCGATCCGCTCGTCGGTTGGACGATTCTGCATGAAGTCGGAATTCCTGCCACAATCCTCTCGACCACGTCGAGTGAATTGGCGGCAAGCTGGGGTTCGCGGAATACGATCGCGTACGACGTTGCGCGGGACGGGCGCCAACTGGAAGTCTGACCCACCGGACCATGGCCAGTGCCCTTCGGTTGGCGAATGGGTGCATCACGGATGCACGCCTTCATGAGAGCACAGTACAAGGGTCACCGAATTCTAGACACCGATGCCGGGGCTTTTGCCCTCGATGCGTGGCACCCGCGCGATCCCACTGACTTCTCCGTCACTATTGCTTTCTATGCCGGTCCAGAAGGAGATAACAGCGCCGACGCATTTACAGCGACTGTCTGCTCTCCCAATTGGTTCCTTCGATCTCAGGGCGGTAAGGTATTTGCGGCGGAAAGTGTGATTTTCATGCCGCGTTTCGACTACGTCGAGCTCGAAAAGTTTCTCAGGGATCGTTGTGCTGCGCCGAGGGGGAAACTTGGCAGGCCATCGGCGCGCAACTCACCAGACTAGGGCGCTGGGAGTTCGACTATCGCCTTTGAAATTTCAAACTGAGACACTACCTGCCGTTGCGGTTCGCTGAGCCGAAGAAATTCAGATATCCAGCACTTCCGTCTCGGCGAATTCCGCGCGTTCCTGGATGAAGCGGAAGCGGGCTTCCGGCTTGGTGCCCATCAGCGCGTCGACCGCATCCTTGGTCGCCGCCTCGGCGTCGATCACATCGACCCTGAGCAGCGTGCGCTTTCTCGGGTCCATGGTGGTTTCCTTGAGCTGGGCGGCCATCATTTCGCCCAACCCCTTGAAGCGGCCGATTTCGACCTTGCCGCGCCCGGTGAACTCGGTGCGCAGAAGTTCTTCCTTATGCGCATCGTCGCGGGCATAGGCGACCTTGCCGCCCTGGCGGATCGAGTAGAGCGGCGGCACCGCCAGGTAGAGATGGCCGTCGCGGACCAGGCTCGGCATCTCCTGGTAGAAGAAGGTGATCAGCAGCGAAGCGATATGGGCGCCGTCGACGTCGGCGTCGGTCATGATGATGACCCGGTCGTAGCGCAGATCCTGATCGCGGTATTTTGACCGCGTGCCACAGCCAAGCGCCTGGATCAGGTCGGAAATCTGCTGGTTGGCAGCCAGCTTGTCGTTGCCGGCGCTGGCGACGTTGAGAATCTTGCCGCGTAGCGGCAGCACTGCCTGGCTGGCGCGGTCGCGCGCCTGTTTCGCCGAGCCGCCGGCCGAATCGCCCTCGACGATGAAGAGCTCGGCGCCGGCCGCGGCATTCTGCGTGCAGTCGGCGAGCTTGCCGGGCAGGCGCAGCTTGCGCACCGCGCTCTTGCGCGAGACTTCCTTTTCCTGGCGGCGGCGCACCCGCTCGTCAGCACGCGCGATCACCCATTCCAGCAGCTTCGAAGCTTCCTGCGGGTTGTCGGCCAGCCAGTGGTCGAAGGGGTCGCGGATCGCGGCCTCGACGATCCTGATCGCCTCGATCGTCGCCAGCCGGTCCTTGGTCTGGCCGACGAATTCCGGCTCGCGGATGAACACTGACAGCATGCCCGCCGCCGAGATCATGACGTCTTCCGAGGTGACGATCGAAGCGCGCTTGTTGCCGACCAGCTCGGCATAGGCGCGCAGGCCGCGCGTCAAGACGTTGCGGAAGCCAGCCTCATGGGTGCCGCCTTCGCCGGTCGGGATGGTGTTGCAGTAGGAGTTGAGGAACCCGTCGCCGCCGAACCAGGTCACCGCCCATTCGAGCGAGCCGTGGCCGCCTTGCCTGTCGCTTTTGCCGGCAAAGATTTCGCGGGTGACCTGGAATTCGTCGCCGAGCGAGGCTTTCAGATAATCCTTGAGGCCACCGGGAAAATGGAACTCGGCCTTGGCCGGCGTCGTGTCCTTCTCCTTGATCAGCGAGGGGTCGCAGGTCCAGCGGATCTCGACGCCACCGAACAGATAGGCTTTCGAGCGCGTCATCCGGTAGAGCCGCGCCGGCTCGAACGCCGCACCCTTGCCGAAGATCTGCTCGTCGGGATGGAAGCGTATCCTGGTGCCGCGGCGGTTATGCACCTCGCCGAGCTGCTCCAGACCGGTCACCGGAACGCCGCGCGAAAAGCGCTGGCGATAGAGCTGGCGGCCGCGCGCGACCTCGACCTCGAGATGGTCCGACAGCGCGTTGACGACGGAGACGCCGACGCCGTGCAGGCCGCCCGAGGTTTCGTAGACCTTGCTGTCGAACTTGCCGCCCGAATGCAGCGTCGTCATGATGACTTCGAGCGCCGGCTTCTTGAATTTCGGATGCGGATCGACCGGAATGCCGCGGCCATTGTCGGTCACCGCCAGGTATCCGTCGGCCGAAAGCTCGACATCGATGAAAGTCGCGTGGCCGGCGACCGCCTCGTCCATCGAATTGTCGATGACCTCGGCGAACAGATGGTGCATCGCCTTGTCGTCGGTGCCGCCGATATACATGCCGGGCCGCCGCCGCACCGGCTCCAGCCCTTCCAGAACCTCGATGTCGGCGGCACTGTAGCTCTCGCTGCCGTCGCGGGATGCCGGGCGCTTCGCCGCCTGCACCAGCGGGTCGGCCGGGCGCGCGGTGGCGCGAACCGGTTGCGGCTGCTTGTCCAAATTGCCGAAAAGATCGTTGCTGTCGTTCATGCTGGTCCTGGATTGCGATGCTGCGAATCACCACCCGATACTGCCACGCTTTTTGCGGGCAGGCGACGGAGGTTCCCGTTACGTTCGAGGATAGAGCCTCTTACTGCAAAACCATTCGACAACCAAGCGGCGGAAATGGGCCGAGGGCATCGACGCTTTGTAAACCTTGTCCGGAGGTTACGCCGGAAGGTTGGCCGAAAAAGGGTATTCGCGGATTGCTGCTGACCTAGAATGCGGCAGAACCCGAGAAGAGGCTGTCGCTTACGCATGTTGGATTACAGTTCGCTCCTGCTTGCGGCAGCGCTGTCGGGCACGTGCCTCAGCATCACCCTGTTTGCGATCTGGTGCACCGCGCCACAGGCACGCTTTGTGCTGACGGTGGCGTGCGGCATTCTCGTGCTCGTCCCACATGTGGTCTTCTTCTGGCACTATGCCAAGCATCCCAGCCCCTGGCTTTGCCAGATTGTACTTGCGCTTCTTAGCCTGGGCCTTCTGACCCTCTGCCTGTCGGCCATGCAGTATCTCGGCGTCCACGACTACAGGCGCGCCATCTTGCCGACCCTGGCTGCGATGGCGGTTTGCGCAGGCGCGACGTCGCTGGGCTTTGACGGCGTCGGCTTCATCGTCACCTACGCGACGGTAACGGCGCTGCTCTCGCTTATCGGGGTGATGTTCTGGATCAAAGGTGGTCATGATCGCCGGATATTGCTGGTCGTTTCGTTCCTGAGCGGCGTCTGTGCGCTGTCCTTCGACTTTGCGGCGCGGTCCTGCTGGTCAAGGGCCAATGGGTGCTCGGCGTTGCGCCCGACAACTGGGCCGAACGGTTGAATTCCGCCGTGGCGGTCGCCTGCATGACGGGGCTCGGCGCATTGACGCTCTCCCTGCACCATTTGCAGGCGCAGATCGAACTGAAGGCCGAGACCATGACCGACCCATTGACCGGGCTGATGAACCGGCGGGCGTTGACGGCATTCTACGGCGAGCGGATTTTCGGCCCGTTCATGTCCGTCGCCATGTTCGACCTCGATCATTTCAAGAAGACGAACGATGTATTCGGTCATCCGGTCGGCGATCAGGTTCTGCGCCGCTTCGCCGCTGTTGTCAGAAAATACTCCAGGACCGGCGTCGACGCCTTCCGGCTGGGCGGCGAGGAATTCGTCCTCGTCATGTCGCGGATGACTGAAGAGAAGGCTTACGACATTGCGAGCAAGATCAGCGTCGCCTTCGGCACGGAAGTCGTCGCCACCCAGCTTGGTCCGTTGCGCAGCACAGTCAGTGGCGGCATCGGCTTTGGCGGGACGGATGGCACCAGTCTCGACAATGTGCTGGCCGAAGCCGACGCCGCACTCTATGCGGCAAAGCGCGCCGGGCGAAATCGCGTCGTCGCCCAGAACAAGGCGAGCAAGGCCGACGCGCCGGCCTTGCGTTCTGCCTGATTGAGGCTTCTATCTTCTTGTTAGACCATGATCTTGTCCGAAAACCGGATTCCACTTTTCGGGATCATGGTCTACTCCGCCGCCCCCAGATATTCCGACAGCGGCGGGCAGGAGCAGACGAGGTTGCGGTCGCCGGCGACATTGTCGATGCGCGACACCGGCGGCCAGTATTTGGCTGACGTGTCGGCATCGCCGGCGGGGTAGGCCGCCTCCAGGCGCGAATAGGGATGGGTCCACTGGCCGGCCAGCGCCTCGGCGGCGGTATGCGGCGCATTGACCAGCGGATTGTCGGCTAGGGGCCATTCGCCTTCCGCCACCTTGGCTGCCTCGCCTGATATCGCGATCATCGCCTCGCAGAAGCGATCGAGCTCGCGCTTGGGCTCGGACTCGGTCGGCTCGACCATCAGCGTGCCGGCGACCGGAAACGACATGGTCGGCGCATGGAAACCATAGTCGATCAGCCGCTTGGCGACGTCGTCGACGCTGATGCCGGCACTGTCCTTGAGCACGCGGGTATCGAGGATGCATTCATGCGCGACGCGCTCGTGCCTGCCCTTGTAGAGCACCGGGAAATGCGCTCCGAGCCGCGTCGCCACATAATTGGCGGAAATGATCGCCGTCTCGGTCGCCTGCTTCAGGCCCGAAGCGCCCATCATCCGGATATACATCCAGGTGATCGGCAGGATCGAAGCGCTGCCGAACGGTGCAGCCGACACGGCATGGCCCGAGCCTTCGACGACGTGGCCGGGCAGATAGGGTTGCAGATGCGCCTTGACGCCGATCGGGCCGACGCCGGGACCGCCGCCGCCATGCGGGATGCAGAACGTCTTGTGCAGGTTCATGTGGCAGACGTCGGCGCCGATGTCGCCGGGGCGGGCGAGACCGACCAGCGCGTTGAGGTTGGCGCCGTCGAAATAGACCTGGCCGCCATGCTCATGGACAAGGGCGCAGAGGTCGCGCGCGCCTTCCTCGAAAACGCCGTGCGTCGAGGGATAGGTGAACATCAGCGCCGCAAGGTCTTGCGCATGCTCGTCCGCCTTGGCTTTCAGGTCATCGACGTCGATGTTGCCGTCTTCGGTGCAGCGCACGACGACGACGTTCATGCCGGCCATCGCCGCACTCGCCGGATTGGTGCCATGCGCCGATGACGGGATCAGGCAGACCGTGCGGTGAGCTTCGCCGCGTGAGCGGTGATAGCCGCGAATGGCGAGCAGCCCGGCATACTCGCCCTGGCTGCCGGCGTTGGGCTGCAGGGTCACCGCGTCGAAGCCGGTGATCTCCGCCAGCCAGGCTTCCAGTTCGTCGATCATGGCGCGGTAACCGGCCGAATGGCTTGCCGGGGCGAAGGGATGCAAATTGGCGATATCAGGCCAGCTTACCGGCATCATCTCGGCGGCGGCATTGAGCTTCATCGTGCAGGAGCCGAGCGGGATCATGGCGCGGTCGAGCGCCAGGTCCTTGTCGGCCAGCCGGCGCAGGAAGCGCATCATGTCGGTTTCCGAGTGGTTTTCGCGGAAGACAGGCTGCGTGAGAAACGCCTTGCCGCGCGGTTTTCCGGGCATGGTGCTGCCGACGGCTGCGCCCGGCTTGGCGCCGAACAGGGCCGCGATCGCCTCCAGATCGGCATCGGTCGAGGTCTCGTCGAAGCTGATGCCGATGTGGTCGGCGTCGATGACGCGCAGCAATCGGCCGGTCTTTTCGGCAGAGGCGCCAATCGCGCCGGCTCTGCCTTTCACTTCCACCGTCACCGTGTCGAATCGGCTTGCGCCAAGCACCGAGGTTCCTGCTGCCTCGAGACCGTCAGCCAGCCGGTTGGCCAATGCATGGATTCGGCCGGCAATCGCCTGCAGCCCGGCAGGGCCGTGCCAGATCGCATAGGCCGTCGCCATGTTGGCGAGCAGCGCCTGCGCGGTGCAGATGTTGGAGGTCGCCTTGTCGCGGCGGATATGCTGTTCACGCGTCTGCAAGGCGAGGCGATAGCCGGGCCGGCCCCTGCTGTCGGTGGACTGGCCGACCAGGCGGCCGGGCATCAGCCGCGTCAGCCTGTCGGAAACGGCGCAATAAGCGGCATGCGGCCCGCCAAAGCCCATCGGCACGCCGAAACGCTGCATCGGGCCGACGGCGATGTCGGCGCCAAGCGCAGCCGGCGCGTCGGTCAGCGTCAGGGAGAGCGGATCGGCAATGAAGACGACCAGCGCGCCGGTGGCGCGGGCCTTCTCGATTGCCGCCCTGTGGTCGCCATAGATGCCAAACGTATCGGGCCAGGAGACCAGCAGAGCGGCTGTGTTGTCGTCGATCGTGTCACCGTCGACCTCGATGCCGAGCGGCTCGGCGCGGGTGCGCACGACATCAAGCGTCTGCGGATGCGGCGTGCCGGCCAGCGCCACCTTGGTCCGATTGTCGCGGTGGTGGCGTAACGCGATGCCGACTGCTTCGGCCACCGCCGTCGCCTCGTCGAGCAACGAGGCCGACGCGACCGGCAGCCCGGTCAGTTCGGTGACCAAGGTCTGGAAATTGAACAGCATTTCGAGCCGGCCCTGGCTGATCTCGGCCTGGTAGGGCGTGTAAGCCGTATACCAGGCCGGGTTCTCGAACAGGTTGCGCTGGATGACCGGCGGCACGTGGACGCCGTGATAGCCGGCGCCGATGAAGCTCTTCAAAACTGTATTTTTCGCCATTGTCGCTGACAGCTCGGCCAGCGCCTCGGCTTCGCTCGCCGGGGCCGGCAAGGCCAGCGGCCGGTCGAGCCGGATCGATTTCGGCACAGCCTGGCTGATCAGCGTCTCGACCGACGGAACGCCGATCGTCGCCAGCATGGCTCTGACATCATTGAGGCCGGGGCCGATATGGCGGGCCGAGAAGGAGTAGGGTGCTGCGGTCATCTTTCCTGGTCCTGCTCTCTCAACCAATATGGGCTTTGTAGGCGGCCTCATCCAGGAGACCTTCGAGTTGGCTTTCATCGGCCAGCTTCATCTTCCACAGCCAGCCGTCGCTGGCCGCCGCCGAATTGACCAGGGACGGATCAGACGAAAGCGCGGTGTTGGCCTCGGTGATCTCGCCGTCGACCGGCGCATAGACGTCCGATGCCGCCTTGACCGATTCGACCACGACGGCGGTATCGCCCTTGGCCAGCTTTTTCCCAGGCTCCGGCAATTCGACGAAGACGAGATCGCCGAGCTGTTCCTGCGCGTAGTCGGTGATGCCGATGGTGGCGATACCGCCTTCGACGCGGAGCCATTCGTGATCTTCAGTGAAATAGGTCTTTGCCATGAAGTTCATCCTTTGCGGTAGCGATGCGGCGTGAAGGGCAGGGGATTGATATCGATCGGGATTTTGGTCCCGCGAACGTCGGCGAAGAGTTTTGCGCCGGGTTTGGCCAGCGACGCCTGGACGTAGCCCATGGCGACCGGATGGCCGGCCGAGGGGCCGAAGCCGCCGGAGGTGACGTGGCCGGCGGGATTGCCGTCGGCATCGAAAAGGGTTGCACCGGGGCGCACCGGCTGGCGGCCCTCCGGCTTCAGGCCGACGCGTTTTTGCGCCGGGCCGCGCTCCAGGATTGCACGCAATGCGTCGGCGCCGATGAAAGCGCCGGAGGCGCGAACCTCCTTCGGGATCGCCCACATCAGCCCGGCGCTGGCCGGGTCGATCTCAGGCGTGATGTCCAGTCCGTGCAGGCACAGCCCTGCTTCGAGCCGCAGGCTGTCGCGGGCGGCCAGCCCAACCCACATCACTCGCTCGTCCTCGAGCAGTTTGGCGACGAGATTTCGCGCATCCGCTTCCGGCAGGCCGACCTCGAAGCCGTCCTCGCCGGTATAGCCCGAGCGGCTCATGAACCAGTTTTCGCGCGGCTCGAAGCCGTGCATGAACAGCAGCGATCCGGTTTCGATGCCGGCGCGCGACAGGGCGGCCCAGGCTTCGGGACCCTGGATTGCCAGGAAGACGCGGTCGAGTGCTTCAATCTTGGCGTCAAACTCCGCCTTGGCATCAAAGTCGGCAAGCTCACGAAGGTGTTTTTCGTCGGCCTCGGCATTGCCGGCATTGGCGACGACCATGAAGCGTTGCCGGCCGAGCCTGGTGACGATCAGATCGTCGATGATGCCGGCGGCTTCATTGAGAAAGAACGTGTATTTGGACTGGGAAATCTCAAGCGCGCCGGCGTCGAACGGGCAGGCACGATTGAGCAGTGCTTCAGCGCCCAAGCCACTGATCTCGAACAGCTTCATGTGTGAGATGTCGAACAGGCCGGCATGTTCGCGGGTATGAAGGTGCTCCGTCATCACGCCGGCCGGATAGGTGAGCGGCATCGACCAGCCGGCGAACGCGCCAAAGCGCGCACTGGCGGCCACGTGCAGGTCTTCTAGGGGAAGGTGTTTGGTGTCGTCGCCCGTCATGTCGTCTCCAGAGTCGCACGCAATCGGCCGCGAATGGCGACCAGTCCGTGCCCCTCTGTCTGAAGCCTGAGAGACTCGCGCCCCGTAACTCTGTCGGCAGCGCTTACACCTTCGGCGCGGGGCGAAAAAAGCCCCGACTTTCCAGAGTGTCTTTCCCGTCAACGGTTCTTTTTGCCTGAGAGATTTCGGGCGATTTCCCCTTCGGCGGCAGCTCTCGCTGCTCTCTCCCGCAAACAGGTAGGACTCAATTTGAGCCCTCGACTCGTCATCCATAGCCTGTCGGCGACACCTTGTCACCTGCCAGCGACAGCGTTGCGATCAAATGCCGCCGTACCAGTCGTAGCCATTGTCCTCCCAGTAGCCGCCCCTGCCGCCGCCGATGGCGGCGAAACTGTCGACCAGTTCCATCTTGCGGAGATACTTTGGCATCTTGTAGCCGATCTGACGCTCGACGCGGACGCGCAGCGGCGCACCGTTCTCGACCGGCAGCGGCTTGCCGTTCACGCCATAAGCAAGGATCGTCTGCGGGTGACGGGCATCGATCAGGTCGATCGAGCCGTAGTATTTGATGTCGCCGGACAGGCTGCGGTCGATCGTGTCGAGGCAATGGAACACGACGTAGCGCGCCTGCGGCTTGACCACCGCCTGATCCAGCACCAGCGACAGCGGCGTGCCGGTCCATTTGGCGATGCAACTCCAGCCTTCGACGCAGTCGTGGCGAGTGATCTGGGTGCGGCTTGGCATGTTCATCAATTGCTCGCGGGTCAGCGACAGCGGCTTTTCGACGAGG
Organism: Mesorhizobium sp. WSM4850; assembly: GCF_055811735.1. Lineage (NCBI taxonomy): Bacteria > Pseudomonadati > Pseudomonadota > Alphaproteobacteria > Hyphomicrobiales > Phyllobacteriaceae > Mesorhizobium > Mesorhizobium sp. WSM4850. The sequence continues at coordinate 47,529 of NZ_JBVVPV010000041.1, forward strand.
CCGGAAATCTCGAGCCGCCAGTCGGCGAAATTGTTGGCGAGCAGGCCCTTGTAGACATCGTCGTCCGGCGCGGTGACGCCGTTCGGCCGCTGCGGCTGGCGAATGTCGGCTTCGGTGAATTCCGGCGCAAGCGAATAGCCGGCGATCAGGCGTTGCGCGCGCCAGGTCAGGCCGTTGGCGCCTTCAAGGAAGCTGCGCAGGCCATCGCCGACACGAAGCTGGCTGTCGAAGGCATCGCAACCCGACAGCATGATGCCGGAGACGCCGAGGCTTGCCGAGGTCAGGAATTTTCTGCGGCTGATTACAAACTTTGCCATCTCACGCACTCCTCTGCGGCGTCTTGCTGCCATGCTCCGGCGGATCGGTTCGGTACCAACCGGTGATGATGGAACGCAGCTCGTTGATCGGGCCGGCGGCGAAGATCATCAGCATATGGATGATGAAGAAGGCGACGAGCAGCAGCATTACTATGAAATGAATGGTCCGCGCCGTCTGTCGGCCGCCAAGCAGATCGTTGAGGAACGGCAGCGCCGCGTTCATGCTCGGCGACATGGCAAGGCCGGTGATGATCATCAGCGGCAGCAGCACGAACATCACGCCGCCATAGGCCATCTTCTGCAGCGTGTTGTACTCGCGCGTGTGGTGAAACTTGAATTTGGCATGATCGACGATGTCTCGCGGCAAGCGCCTGAGATCGGCGATGCGCGGGACAAGATCGCGGCGCAGATGACCGTTGATCAGGCTGGCGACCAGCCACACGACCAGGGTCGTGGTCAGTATCCAGGCAAAGAAGAAATGGACGACGCGGGCCGTGCCGAGGTCGTAGTAGGAGGGGATCGTCGCCCAGGACGGGAAGGCGCGGGCCGTCTCCCGACCCGCCGGCCCCGACCAGCCGAGCACACCGGTTGTGTCGAAGCGCTTGCCGAAGATTTCGGTGTAGCCGCGCGGGCCGTTTGCGGTGTTCTCGGCGCCGATGGCGAAGATGGTGTTGTTATAGGCGAATCCCGATTCCTTGCCGATATAGAGCTGCGGGCGGGCGTTGAAGATCTGCAGGCCGGAAAGCAGCATGAAGAACAGCGAAATGGCCCAGAGCCAGTGCGTCAGCCGCGTCCAGCGCGACTGCCGGTAGATCAGCGTCGCATCCTTCGGCGCGGCAGTATCTGGCCCGACGGTTGATTGGCTCCTGGCCATCGATTGCATTTTTTCGCGTCCTTCCGGCCGCTCAGTCGGCCTTTCCGATCGTTCTCCTCCCAATACGTCGCCGGCCAAAGCGATGTTTCATCCGATCACGGAATTATTACAGCCTGCCCGAGACTACTGGCTCCCGAAACTGACGGCGAGGTTGACCGCGGCAGCGACGATCACTGTATTGAAAAAGAACGACACGATCGAATGCAAAAGCACGATACGACGCATTTGCGTGGTCGAGACCGCGGTATCGGAGGTCTGTGAGGTCATGCCGACGGTGGCCGAGAAGTAGAGAAAATCCCAGCCGTCCGGCTCCTCCTTGCCGGGAAACGAAAGGCCGCCGACGGGCTTTTTCTGCTTCGATTTGCTGCCGGGATCGGTCTCTTCGTCGTTGACCCAGTAAACATGTGCGTAGTGCAGCGCGGTCATGGCGTGGATGGTGAACCAGCCGAGCGGGATCGACAGCAGCGCAAAGGTGAGTTCGACACGATGCGCGCTGCCCTCGCGATTGATCACTTGGAACAACGAGATCAAGGCGACGGCGACGACAATCAGAGTCACGGCAAAGATGACCAGCACCGGCTGGTCGGTGGCGCGGGCATGCTTGCTCAGATAGCGGCCGGTGAGCAGCGGCATCTGGGCGACGACAATGGCGGTGTAGGCGACGAAAAACGCATTGGCGCCGATGGAGAAGGCGAGCGGAGTGCGCAAGGCCAGCGCGATCGCCAGTGCCACCACGCCGATGCAGGCCGACACCGCGAACTGGATGTGGCGGTGCAGTGGTTTCTTCAGGGGCAGCTCGGTCGTCATGGCCCGGCCTCTGATGCGGTCCGTCTTCTACACCGCCGCTCGTCCTCTAAGACTCGGACATTATAGCACTTTTGATTGTGCGCATGTTATTCTGGTTTGCTGCGCTGACCTCCGGTCCGAGGTGAAAGCGCTAGCCCAGCGCGGCGGATTTCAGCGCACGCCGCAAGATGCGGTCGAGCTCGCCAAGAAACCGCGAGCGGTCCTGCGGCGCGAAACTGGCATTGTAGCCCTTGCTTTCGCCCGTCTCGCGCAGATGCTGCTTGAGGTCGCGCATCGCCACCGCCATGCCGATCGTTTCCGGCGTGAACGGGCGTCCGGTCGGCCCAAGCACATGGGCGCCGAGCGCCACCGTGCGGGCCGCAAGCGGGATGTCTGATGTCACAACGATGTCGTTGGGCTTGGCATTGTCGACGATCCAGTCGTCCGCCGCGTCGGCGCCTTTGGACACGACGACGTTGCGGATCATCGGATCGCGCGACGGGCGCAGGCCGCCATTGGAGACAAAGGTGACGACGACGCCATGGCGCTCGGCGACCTTCTCGACCTCGGCCTTCACCGGACAGGCATCGGCATCGACGTAAATGGCGGGTGCGGGCATGGTTCGTCCAACGCATATGGAGCCGGGCGATTGTGCCTGGCTCTGTCGATGATATTCGAGCGGTCGCCATCCCAGCAACGCTCCGGACCTGTTGGTGCAGCGCAGACCTGAAGCGATTGCCTTGCTTCCTCCCGGCCACGTCGCAAATTCTCAATAGACCACCACGCTCCTGATGCTCTTGCCCTCATGCATCAGATCAAAACCCTTGTTGATGTCCTCCAGCTTCAGCGTGTGGGTGATCATCGGGTCGATCTCGATCTTGCCGTCCATGTACCAGTCGACGATCTTCGGCACGTCGGTGCGACCGCGCGCGCCGCCGAACGCGGTGCCCATCCAGGTGCGGCCGGTGACCAACTGGAACGGCCGCGTCGAGATCTCCTGGCCGGCGCCGGCAACGCCGATGACCACCGACTTGCCCCAGCCGCGGTGCGATGCTTCTAGGGCCTGGCGCATCACCTTGGTGCTGCCGGTGCAGTCGAACGTATAGTCGGCGCCGCCGATCTGGTCGGCGCCGCGTTTTGTCATGTTGACGAGATAGGGCACTATATCGCCGTCGATCTCCTTCGGATTGACGAAATGCGTCATGCCGAATTTCTCGCCCCATTCCTTCTTGTCGTTGTTCAGGTCGACGCCGATGATCATGTCGGCGCCGGCAAGGCGCAGCCCCTGGATGACGTTGAGGCCGATGCCGCCGAGGCCGAAGACGGCGGCCGTGGCGCCGATCTCGACCTTGGCTGTGTTGATCACCGCGCCGATGCCGGTGGTGACGCCGCAGCCGATATAGCAGATCTTGTCGAAGGGCGCGTCGGGATTGACCTTGGCCAGCGCAATCTCGGGCAGCACGGTGAAGTTGGAGAAGGTCGAGCAGCCCATATAGTGGAAGATCTTGTCCTTGCCGATCGAGAAGCGCGACGAGCCGTCCGGCATCAGGCCTTGCCCCTGCGTCGCGCGGATCGCGGTGCACAGATTGGTCTTTCTGGACAGGCAGGACGGGCATTGCCGGCATTCCGGCGTGTAGAGCGGGATGACGTGGTCACCCTTCTTGACCGAGGTGACGCCCTTGCCGACATCGACGACGATGCCGGCGCCCTCATGGCCGAGGATCGCCGGAAAAATCCCTTCGGGATCGGCGCCCGACAGCGTGAACTCGTCGGTGTGGCAGATGCCGGTCGCCTTGATCTCGACCAGCACCTCGCCGGGCTGAGGGCCGTCGAGGTCGACCTCCAGGATTTCCAGCGGCTTTCCGGCGGCGACAGCGACAGCGGCACGGGTTTTCATCGGGGCTCTCCTCTCAAGCCAAAAACGGCAATCGGGGCGAGCTTTAGCGTATCTGCAGGTTCTGGACTATGGGACGAATTGACAGTTCGGTGCCGGGTTTTGGTCGTCACCAGGCGACTCGGCACCCCGGATATGCGCCTACGTGCCTTGACCGGCCGGGCCAAGCCCATAAAAGAAAGGCAGCCGAGGGAACAAAACCCGTATGTTCACAAAAATCCTGATCGCCAATCGTGGCGAGATCGCCTGCCGCGTCATCAAGACGGCGCGCAAGATGGGCATCGCCACCGTCGCGGTCTATTCGGACGCCGATCGTGACGCCGTGCATGTCGAGATGGCCGACGAGGCTGTCCATATCGGGCCTTCGCCGGCGTCTGAGAGCTATCTGGTGCCGGAGAAGATCATTGCCGCCTGCAAGGCGACGGGTGCTGAAGCCGTGCATCCCGGCTACGGGTTTTTATCCGAACGCGCCTCCTTCTGTGAAGCGCTGGAGAACGAAGGCATCGTCTTCATCGGCCCGAAACCCGGAGCGATCAGGGCGATGGGCGACAAGATCGAATCGAAGAAATTCGCCAATGCAGCCAGGGTCAGCACGGTGCCCGGCTGGCTCGGCGTCATCGAGAATGCCGGTCATGCCGAGAAAATAGCCGGCGAGATCGGCTATCCCGTGATGATCAAGGCCTCGGCCGGCGGCGGCGGCAAGGGCATGCGCATCGCCTGGAGCAAGGCCGAGGTGCGCGACGGGTTCGACCGGGCGCGGTCGGAGGCCAAAAGCTCGTTCGGTGACGACCGCGTCTTCATCGAAAAGTTCGTGGTCGATCCGCGCCACATCGAAATCCAGGTGCTGGCCGACGCGCATGGCAATGCGCTTTATCTCGGCGAGCGCGAATGCTCGATCCAGCGCCGCAACCAGAAGGTCGTCGAAGAGGCGCCTTCCCCTTTCCTCGACGCCAGGACCCGGAAAGCCATGGGCGAGCAGGCTGTGGCGCTGGCCAGCGCGGTCGACTACCAGAGCGCCGGCACGGTCGAGTTCATCGTAGATAGTGAAAAGAACTTCTATTTCCTTGAAATGAATACACGATTGCAGGTCGAGCACCCGGTGACCGAGCTCGTCACCGGCATTGACCTGGTCGAGCAGATGATCCGCATAGCAGCCGGCGAAAAGCTCGCCATCAAGCAAAGCGACGTCAAGCTGAACGGCTGGGCGGTGGAAAGCCGGCTCTACGCCGAGGACCCGTATCGCAATTTCCTGCCGTCGATCGGCCGGCTGACGAGATACCGGCCACCGCAAGAGGGACAGTTCGGCGACGTCGTCGTCCGCAACGATACCGGGGTTACCGAGGGTTCGGAAATCTCGATGTTCTATGACCCGATGGTCGCCAAGCTGTGCACCTGGGCGCCGACTCGGCTCGCGGCAATAGACGCCATGTCGGAAGCGCTCGACAGTTTTGTCGTCGACGGCATCGAGCACAACATGCCGTTCCTGGCAGCACTTATGCAGCATCCGCGCTGGCGGGAAGGGCGGATATCGACCGCCTTCATATCAGAGGAATATCCCGACGGCTTCGCGCCGATCGTGCCTGACAGCGAGGAAAAGGCCGTTCTCGCAGCGATCGCCGCCGCGGTCGAATTGCTGCGCCGCGACCGGCTCGACCGGCTCGGCGGGCGGCTGGCGCCGCATTCGGGTGTCCTGAAACGCGACTGGGTGGTCAAGATCGGCAAGGACTATCTTTCAGCCTCGGTTCTCGAAGGCATGATCTCAATTCCGCTGGCGATTGGTCTGTCGATTGACGGCGGCACGGCGCTGACGGTCACGTCCGACTGGCGTCCGGGCGACCTGATCTGGCGCGGCACGGTCGGCGACCGAAGAATCGCCGCGCAGGTCAGGCCGGTGCTGAACGGGCTTCGCGTCGCCTGGAAAGGCATGTCGGTGAGCGTACGCGCCATGCTGCCGCGCACCGCCGAACTCGAAAGGCTGATGCCGGAAAAAGTGGCGCCCGATACCTCGAAGATGCTGCTCTGCCCGATGCCCGGCCTTGTCCTGTCGATCGCCGTTGCCGAAGGGCAGGAGGTCAAGGCCGGCGAGACGCTGGCGGTCGTCGAGGCGATGAAGATGGAAAACGTGCTGCGCGCCGAGCGCGATCTCACCGTGTCGAAACTCAAGGCAAAACCGGGCGACAGTCTCGCCGTCGACGCGGTGATCATGGAATTTGCGTGAGGATACAAGGCAATCGCATTGGTTGGCGCTGCCCCTCATTGCCCTGCCGGGCATTTCTCCCCGTATAGTGACGGGGAGAAAGACGCCTTCGCACAGGATTTCGCCAATCTCCGGCGTTGCAGAAAGCGAGCCGAGGTTGCGGCCAGCCCCTTCGCCCCGTCACTATAAGGGGAGAAGGTGCCGGCAGGCGGATGAGGGGCAGCGCCAGCATCGACAATTGGCCTGTCGCTGGACTCGCATCGTCCAGTACCGGACAATACATCCTCATCGACTGAGTCCTCTCAAACGGCGATAAAAAAATGGCGAATGAGACACTTCCCCGCGATCCGTTGCGGCGCGAGGCCTTTATGAAGGCGTCGCGGCCGGAAGCGCCTGCGCGGCCGTTCATTCATCTGCGCGTGCATTCGGCCTATTCGCTGCTCGAAGGCGCTTTGCAGCTCGGCACGGTTGTCGGCCATGCGGTCAAAGATGACGCACCGGCCATTGCCGTCACCGACACCAACAATCTGTTCGGCGCACTCGAATTTGCGCAAAAGGCGGTGAAGGAGGGTATTCAGCCGATCATCGGCTGCCAGACCGCTCTGGCTTTTTCCGGTGAAGCCAGCGACAGCCAGCGCGACCGCAGGCGGCAGGGCCCGGAAATGCGGCCGGTGGTTTTGATCGCGGCGACCGAGGCCGGCTACAGCAATCTGGTCAGGCTGGTCAGCCGGGTCTATCTGGAAACGCCGCCCGGCGAGGCCGTGCATCTGACGACCGAGATGCTGCAAGGCCATTGCGACGGCCTGATCTGTCTCAGCGGCGGGCCGCGCGGCCCGATCGGCAACGCGCTGAAAGAGGACCGCCGCGACCTCGCCGAGACGCGGCTTCTGGCGCTCAAGGCGCTGTTCGGCGACCGGCTCTATGTCGAGCTGGAACGGGTTTCCGGTTATGACCGGGCCATCGAGAAATCGTCAGTCGACCTCGCCTATATCAATGACTTGCCGCTGGTCGCCACCAACGAGGCGTTTTTCTCCTCGCGCGACGACTATGAGGCGCATGATGCGCTGATCGCCATCGCCGAAGGGTCGGTCGTCGCCGTCGACAATCGCCGGCGGCTGTCGCCCGACAATTTTCTGAGAAGCCAGGCCGACATGGCGAGGCTGTTCGCCGATCTGCCGGAGGCGATCGACAACACCGTCGAGATCGCGCTGCGCTGCTCCTACTATCCCAAGACCCGCAACCCGATCCTGCCGCGCTTTGCCGGCGGCGATGTCGCCGACGCCGATGCGGCGGTGAAGGCGGAGGCGCAGGAGCTTGCCAGACAGGCGCATGAAGGGCTGGAGGCGCGGCTCGCCGCGCACGGCCTAGCCCCTGGCTACGCGGTCGAGCAATACCGCGAAAGGCTGGAATTCGAGCTCGGCATCATCGAGAAAATGAAGTTCCCCGGCTATTTCCTGATCGTCGCCGACTTCATCAAATGGGCGAAGGCGCAAGGCATTCCGGTCGGGCCGGGGCGCGGTTCGGGCGCCGGCTCGCTGGTCGCCTATTCGACGACGATCACCGACATCGATCCGCTGCGCTTCTCGCTGCTGTTCGAGCGCTTCCTCAATCCCGACCGCGTGTCGATGCCCGACTTCGACATCGATTTCTGCCAGGACCGGCGCGAGGAGGTCATCCGCTACGTCCAGCAGAAATACGGACGCGACCAGGTCGGCCAGATCATCACCTTCGGCACGCTGCAGGCCCGCGCGGTGCTGCGCGATGTCGGCCGCGTGCTGCAGATGCCCTATGGCCAGGTCGACAAGCTCAGCAAAATGGTGCCGTCGAACCCGGCCAATCCGGTCAAGCTCGCCGACGCCATCGCCAACGAGCCGCGCTTTGCCGAGGAGGCGGAGCGCGAGCCGATCGTGCAGACGCTGCTCGACATGGCGCAAAAGCTGGAAGGGCTCTACCGCCACGCCTCGACGCACGCCGCCGGCATCGTCATCGGCGACCGGCCGCTGTGGGAGCTGGTGCCGATGTACCGCGACCCGCGCTCCGACATGCCGGTCACCCAGTTCAACATGAAGTATGTCGAGCAGGCCGGCCTGGTGAAGTTCGACTTCCTCGGCCTGAAGACGCTGACTGTGCTGGAGACCGCGGTCAAGCTGATCCGCCGCCGCGGCGTCGAGATCGATCTTGCCCATATTCCGCTCGACGACCCCGACACCTATGCCATGCTGTCACGCGGCGAAGTGGTCGGCGTGTTCCAGGTGGAAAGTGCCGGCATGCGCAAGGCGCTGATCGGCATGCGGCCCGACTGCATCGAGGACATCATTGCGCTGGTCGCGCTTTACCGGCCGGGCCCGATGGAGAACATCCCGACCTACAACGCCAGAAAGCACGGCGAGGAGGAGATGGCGTCGATCCATCCGAAGATCGACCATCTGGTGAAGGAGACGCAAGGCGTCATCGTCTACCAGGAACAGGTGATGCAGATCGCGCAGGAGCTTGCCGGCTATTCGCTGGGCGAAGCCGACCTGTTGCGTCGCGCCATGGGCAAAAAGATCCGCGCCGAGATGGACAAGCAGCGCGAGCGTTTCGTCTCGGGCGCGATCGAGCGCGGCGTCGGCAAGCCGCAAGCCGACTTCATCTTCGACCTGCTGGCAAAGTTCGCCGACTATGGTTTCAACAAGTCGCATGCCGCCGCCTATGCGGTCGTTTCCTACCAGACGGCCTATCTGAAGGCGCACTACCCGGTCGAATTCCTGGCCGCGTCGATGACGCTCGACATGGGCAACACCGATAAACTCGCTGATTTCCGCCAGGATGCGCTGCGCCTCGGTATCGATGTCGTGGCGCCGTCGGTGATATCAAGCTTCCGCGCCTTCGAAGTCGCCGAGAACCGGATCTTCTATTCGCTGGCCGCGCTCAAGGGCGTCGGCGACGCGGCGGTCGAGCATATCGTCGCCATGCGCGGCGAAAAACCGTTCAAGAACCTCGCCGATTTTTGCGAAAGGGTCGACCCGAAGATCGTCGGCAAGCGCGTCTTCGAAAGCCTGATCATGGCCGGCGCGCTCGACTGCTTCGGTCACGACCGCGCCGCGATGATGGCGGGCGTCGAGCGGATGATGGGGCTAGCGTCGCTTGCGCAGCAGAATGCAATGTCGGGCCAGCACGACATTTTCGGCGCCTCGCTCGGGGCGCAGTCGCAGGCGCTCAACCTGCCGGCGACCGACCCGTGGCTTGCCGCCGACCGCCTGCACCGTGAATTCCAGGTGGTCGGCTTCTATCTCTCGGCGCACCCGCTGGACGAATACAAGGCGGCGCTGCAGAAGATGCGGGTGCAGACCTGGGCCGAGTTCTCGGGCGCCGTCAAACGCGGCGCTGCCGCCGGGCGGCTTGCCGGCACCGTCACCACCAAGCAGGAGCGCAAGACGCGCACCGGCAACAAGATGGGCGTCGTGCAGTTCTCCGACACGTCGGGCCAGTATGAAGCAGTGCTGTTTTCCGAAGGTCTGGCGCAATATCGCGACCTGCTCGAGCCCGGCCGTTCGGTGGTGGTCACAGTTTCGGCCGAGGACAGGCCCGAAGGCGTCAATCTGCGCATCCAGACGGTGCAGTCGCTGGAGGACGAGGCAAGCCGCATCCAAAAAGCCTTGCGCATCTTTGTCAGGGATGATCGGCCGGCGTCGGCGATTCAATCGCAGCTTACCCAGCGCGGCGACAGCCTGGTGAGCATTATCGTCATCAAGGACGAGGCGCAGGGCGAGGTCGAGATCGAACTGCCCAACCGTTACCGCGTCTCGCCACAGATCGCCTCGGCCATGCGGGCGCTGCCGGGCGTGGTGGAGGTGGAGTTGGTGTGAGCTAACGACCGTATTCCGCCAGGTCGCATTGCCCGGTGACGATGCCGCTGGTATTGTGGGCTCGGCGGCCTGGGTCTTTTGGCGGCCGGGGGGAGTGCGTCATGGATGAGCGGGATGCCGCTGCCGAACTCCAGAAAATGGTCAATGGCTTCCAGGTGTCTCAGGCGATATGCGTCGCCGCCACGCTGGGCATCGCAGACCATCTCAAGGACGGGAAACGCAGCAGCGGCGAACTTGCCGCGTTGACCAATACGCATCCGCAGGCGCTCTACCGGCTGCTGCGCGCCCTTGCGTCGGTCGGCGTGTTCCATGAAGCGGACGACCGATCCTTCTCGCTGACCCCGGTTGGCGGCGCGTTGCGATCCGAAGTTCAGCATTCGGTTGCGCCGTGGGCGATTCTGGCCGGGCGGCCCTATTTCCGTCAGGCATGGAGCGATCTGCTGCACAGTGTCAGCACCGGCGAAAACGCCTTTCGCCACGCTTACGGCAAGGGCGTTTGGGAATACCGGGCGGAGCATCCGGAAGAGTCCGTCATCTTCGACCGGGCGATGACGGCGATGTCGCGTGGCGTCGCCGCCGCGGTGCTCGCGGCCTATGACTTCCGGCGGTTCTCTGTCGTTATGGATGTAGGGGGCGGGCAGGGCGCGCTGCTTGCCGAAATCCTCCGCCGCAATCCCGGCCAGCGCGGCATTCTATTCGATCAGCCGCAGGTCGTGGCGAAGGCCGGCCCGGTCTTTGACGCCGCGGCTGTGGCCCATCGCTGCGACATCGTCGCCGGCGATTTCTTCGTCTCGGTGCCCGAGGGCGCCGATGCGATTGTGCTTAAATGGATCCTGCATGACTGGGACGACGAGACAAACATCCGGATCCTGAAAAGCTGCCAGAGGGCGATTCGCCCAGAAGGCAAACTGCTGGTGCTCGAGAGCATTCTGGCGCCGCCCAATGAAGGCGCCGTCGCAAAATTCGGCGATCTGAACATGCTGGTCATGCCGGGCGGGCAGGAGCGCACGGCGGAAGAATTCAGGTTGCTGCTTGCGGCGTCGGATTTTCGGGTCGCCAATATCGTTGAAGCCGGACCTCGCATCAGCATCATCGAGGCGGAACCGGTCTGATTGCTTTCCGGGTCTGGAACGCTGCGGATGTTCTCAAGCCACGGCGGCTTGCCCCTGCTCTGCCCACTGGACGGCTGTCGCAGCGAGCGTTATCGCAGTCGTCATGAAGACGCCGAAAAGGGACGGAGTGCAGGATTTTTCAGCCTTGACGCGGCTGCGCGACACATTGCGCAAACTCTATCACGGGCGCACGCCTGCGGCTTTCCGGTTTCAGCTGGCGGCTGTTATCATCGACCTTGCCATCATCGCCTTCTTCATCGCCACACCGGTGATCCAGGAATCGTCCTCGTTCCTCTGGCTCGATTATTCAGTGGCAGCGCTTGTCGCCGCCGACATGATTGCCCGGCTGCTGGCGTCAAACAACATGCTGCGCCTGATGAAACAGCCGACGTCGTGGGTCGACGGCTTCATCCTGCTGACGCTGCTGATGCCTTCGGCGCTGGCCAATTTGGGATTCCTGCGCATATTGCGGCTGTGGTCGCTGTCGCGCAGCGGCGCGCTGTGGCGGTTTTTCGAGATGCGCGGCCTCAAAAAATGGCGCGAGGCAAGCCATGCAGTCATCAATCTCCTGACATTCCTGTTTGTCGTCACCGGTTTCGTCTACACCTTCTTCTTCCGCACCGGCGCCGGTCTCGAAGGCTATGTCGATGCGCTGTATTTCACCGTCGCCACGGTGACCACGACCGGCTTCGGCGACATCGTCCTGCCGGGGATAGCCGGCAAGCTCACCGCGATCGTTACCATGATCATCGGCATATCGCTGTTCGTCAGGCTGGCACAGGCGCTCTTCCGTCCCAACAAGGTCTTCTTCCCGTGCCCGCAATGTGGCCTTCAGCGGCATGAAGCCGACGCCGTCCACTGCAAGGCCTGCGGGCATCTCCTCAACATACCCGACGAAGGCGACTGAAATGCGAGGCTAAGAGCGGTTTTGTGGAAACAAAACCGCGCGGTAGCTCTTTGCTTTGACGCATTTTGTCGGACGCCAAACGAAGCCGTTTGGCTGCAAAATGCTAAGACGCTGCCACTTCCGCTGGTTTGGTCGCCTTTTTCTGCAGATTAAGCAGATTGCCCAGCAGGATCAGCAAGGCGCCCCCGGCGGTGAAGGCGTCGATCTGCTCCTGATACAGCAGCCAGCCGATCAGCGCCGACAGCGGCACGCGCAAAAAGTCCATCGGCGAGATGACGGTGGCGTCGGCATAGGCGAGTGCACGCGCCATGCAGAAATGCGACGACATGCCGGTGAAGGCGATCAGCAGGATCCACGGCCACAGTTCGAGCGGCGGGTTGCGCCATTCGTAGAGCGCCGGGACAAGGCCGAGCACGGACTGGATGACCAGCATCCAGAAGATGATGGACACGACGCTGTCCGTCCGCGTCAGCGATTTGACCAGGACCACGGATATGCCGAAGCAGACCGCGGCACCCAGCACGACAACATGTCCCGGATCGACCGAGCCGACGCCCGGGCGGACGATGATCAGCACACCGATCAGCCCGAGCACGATCGCTGCAAGTCTGGGCCGGCTTAGTCTTTCACCAAGAAAGCCGACCGCCAGAATGGCCGTCCAGATCGGCGTCGTGAATTCGATGGAGATCAGCACGGCCAGCGGGATCAATGTCAAGGCGTAGAGCCATGCCGCCTGGCCGACAAAATGGACGACGTTGCGGGCGATATGGGCGGTGGGGCGTTTGCTGCGCATCGCCGCAAAACCGCCTGACATCATCACCAGCGGCAGGAGGATGAACAGGCCGATCACCGATCGCAGCTCCAGCACCTGGAATACATTGAGCTCGGCCGTCGTGGCGCGGCCGGCGACCGACATCGTCAGAAACGATGCGATCGACAGCGCCATCCAGAACGCAGCCTTGGGGATCGAGGGCGAGGGTGCCATGCGCGCTATGTCGCAAGTCGGGACTTTCACCGCAACCGCTAGTCGACGCATTCGGCTGGGCCAGAGCGGCGCGTTGCAAAACGGTCATGTTGAGGGCGGAACCTGCCGTCACGGCGAACGTTGGTCCAACAGCCAGTTCAAGGGGAGAGATCCAATGAAATCATGTGCACGATTTGCACTCGCCGGCTGCCTGACGGCTGCCGCCGGCGCGGCTCATGCCGACGAGGCCGATTTTCTTCGCTCGTTCGAGGGGAATTTTGCCGGCAAGGGCACCGTCAAGGTAACCACCGAGGCGCCGACGGTGAACGTCTCCTGCCGCTTCAATTCCGACGCGACATCGAGTTCACTGTCGCTGGACGGCACCTGCCGCGGTCTCGTCGTGGTGACGCGCGCCATCAGTGCCGACCTGAAGTCCAGCGGGACGAAGTACACCGGCACCTATGTCGGATCCCGCACCGGGCCGGCGCAGCTCAGCGGCAGGCGCTCGGGCAATGCGATCAATCTCGGCATCCGCTGGGCCAAGGAGGTCAACGGCGACCGCACCGCGCAAATGACCGTCGAGAAGAACGGCGAGGACGGCATGCGGCTGACCGTTATCGACGTCGACCCTAAAACCGGCGAGCGCGTGACGACCAGCCGGATCGATTTGCGACGCATCTGAAGCGGCCTGCTTTACTTTACCTTTTTGTTTGCGCGTGATCTTTCGGAAAACCGCTTTTCGCTTGCGCGGACCTTCGGTTCGGGGTCATGCTTAAACTAAAACTAGTCCTCGATCGGCTCGGGCGGGTGGGCGTTGCGGCCCTTGCCGAAGGTGTAGCCGGTCTCCACCGCCCTGCGGCCGAACTTGTCGCGCAACCTGTCGATGGCGCCTTCGGCCATGGCACGCTTGCGCGACTGGATATCGACGAGGTCGGGCGGATCGGCCTTTTCGTCATTCGAGAGGTCGCTGACGCCGATGCCGAGCAGCCGGTATCGGGTGCCGTCCGCCTCCTTGCGCAGCAGCTCGAGCCCGGTCGAGAAAATGCGGTCGGCCAGCCGTGTCGGGTCGCCGAGCTGCCGGTTGCGCGTGCGGGTCTTGAAATCCTGCGTCTTCAGCTTCAGCACGACGGTGCGCCCGGCAATGCCGGATTTCTTCAGCCGCCCCGAGACTTTTTCCGACAGCGCTCTCAGCACCGAAACCAGTTGCTCGGGGGAGGCGATGTCGGCGTCGAAAGTGGTCTCTGCCGAGACGCTTTTCGCATCCTGGTCGGGGTGGACGCGGCGGTCGTCCTCGCCGCGTGAAAGATGGTAGAGCCGGTCGCCCATCACGCCGTAGCGGCGCATCAGGTCGCCGCGCTCCATGCGCTGCAACTGGCCGATGGTGCGGATGCCGTCGCGCTCAAGCGTGGCGGCGAAGGCTTTTCCCACCCCCCAGATCAGCGTCACCGGCTGCTCGGCCAGAAAGCCGGTCGCCTCGGCTTCGCCGATCACCGAAAAGCCGCGCGGCTTGCGAAAGTCCGACGCCACCTTGGCCAGGAACTTGCAGTAGGAAAGGCCTGATGAAACGGTGATGCCGATCTCTTTCTCCACACCCAACGCGAAGCGCGCCAGCACCACCGCCGGCGGCAGACCATGCAGGCGCTCGGTGCCGGCAAGGTCCAGAAACGCTTCGTCGATGGAGATCGGCTCGACCAGCGGCGTCAGCGCCTGCATCATGGCGCGCACCTCGCGGCCGACGCGACCATATTTTTCCATGTCCGGCGGGATGACGACCGCTTTCGGGCAGGCTTCGAGCGCCTTGAACATCGGCATCGCCGAGCGCACCCCGTGGACGCGGGCGATGTAGCAAGCGGTGGAGACGACGCCGCGCTTGCCGCCGCCGATGATCAACGGCCGGTCCTTCAGCGCCGGGTTGTCGCGCTTTTCGACCGCCGCATAAAACGCGTCGCAATCGATATGGGCGAGATGCAGCCGATAGAGCTCCGGATGGCGGGCCAGCCGTGGACTGCCACAGCGCTCACAGCGCCGTGCCTCACCGCGCTGAAAGGTCAGGCAGTCGCGGCAAAAACCGTGATCGGGATTGTTGACAGGAACCGACATCGCTGCGAACATAAAGAGAACAAAGGCAATGGTACGTCAGGACGGACGCCACGACAAGGCGGTGGGCCGGGAGAGAGTTCGTGAATACGACCATAGCGCCGCTGGTGCCCGAGCTTTGGGCGGATTTTGAAGATCTTTTCGGTAAGCAGGGCGCCTGCTACGGCTGCTGGTGCACACATTTCCGGCTGTCGCCGGCAGCGCGCCGCGCCAGCAACCGGGAACGCAACAAGGACCACATCAAGGCGCGGATCGAGGCCGGGCCGCCACCGGGCGTGCTGGCGTTCGAGGATGGCAAGGCGGTCGGCTGGATGCAGATCGGCCCGCGCGCCGACGTGCCCGAATGGAACAACAAAGGCAGGGGGTCGGCGCCGGTCGATCCCGCCGACGCCACCGATCCGGGCGTCTGGGCGATTTCCTGCTTCTTCATCCGCGTCAAGGCGCGCGGCCGGGGCGTGACGCACCGGCTGGTCGAAGGCGGCATCGAATTTGCTCGCCAGAATGGCGCGCGGCTGGTCGAGGCATGTCCGATCGACCTGTCGAGAGATTCGCGTTCGATCGGGCTGTTCGTCGGCTCGTCGCGGGTCTTCGAGAAAGCCGGCTTCGAGAGGCTGGTCGAGCGCAAGGCAGGCCGGCCGCTGATGCGATTGGTGTTTTAGACAATGCTGCTGTGCGCGCCGCGGCGACCGAACTATCGTCGTCGGCCTGCATATCAGACGCCCATCCGGGAATAAATCCGGCTGCGGCCCGTTCCTCCTCGGATTTTTCCATGGAGGCCATCGATGTTTCATTTTTCCCAGACTTCCCAGAAGACCTCTCGCTCGATCCGGTTTGCCTGTCGGCCGGAAGATCATGGCGTCATCGCGCCGCCAGTGGCTGCCAAGACGGTCCTGCCGGACTGGTTCCGCAAACTGCCGCCGGTCGATGCTCAGCAAGCCTCGGCCACCAACAATGGCCTGACCGTCAAGCGCTGCATGCCGTTTCTCGACGCGATGACAACCGGCTGGATCCTGCCGCTCGCGGCGACAGTCCGCCTTGAGGTCAAGGATGGCGGCAGCGCCGTCGATGCCGGCTGGGAGTTCGACAGGGTGATGGTCAGCAATCATGGCGCGCATCAGGTCGCCGGCAATCCGAAGGAACCGGCACCGCCATGCAAATTTCACAATTACTGGTCGATCCGTACCCCGCCGGGCTGGAGTTGTCTGTTCCTGCCGCCGCTCAATCGGCCGGCTCAGCCTTTCGAATGCGTCGCCGGCATCGTCGATACCGACACCTACGCAGCCCACATCCATTTTCCGTTCTTTGCGACGGCGCCGGATGGCCTCTACTTCATCGAAAAGGGGACGCCGCTGGTCCAGGTCATACCGTTTCGCCGCGAAGATGCGGCGCTCAAGGCCGAGATCCAGGCGGAGACCGGAGCCGAGGCGACCGAGCGCGAAACGGTCTACCGCAACACGATTGCCAGCGAAGGCTGGTATCGCAAATGGGCCCGCGCGGCCCGCTAGACTTTTCCTGGAGAACAATGCGAAACGGGGCCGCTAGGTCCCGTTTCCTTGTGGAGCGCGGCCGACTTTTAGTCGAAGCGCACCGCCGCTCAGAATAAAAGCGCTCTGTAGCGATCCTTCGCGCCCCCTCTGTCCTGCCGGACATCTCCCCC